>CAYGOW010000024.1:0-1297 GCA_964351425.1 uncultured Roseivirgaceae bacterium | reverse complement strand
GCATCTGCCAGGTTGGACATCTTGGATGCCGAATCAGCCATGCTTTTCATGCCTTTTCCAAGGCTTTCAATAAGTTCCGGACCGATCTTACCCTGATCCAGCATTTTATCAAGCTGCTGTGAAGTTGATACTCCGTTTGACTTGTTAGACACTCTTGCAGGTACTGAACCTTCAAAATCTTCCGCTAACTCAGGATAAACTTTTGACCAATCGGGCTCCTGGTGAGGTGGCTCGAAGGCACTCAGTAAGAAGATCAACGCTTCCGTACCAAGTCCGATCATAAGCATCTGGTTTGCTCCTGGCCAGTGCAAAATCTTAAATAGTGCACCGACAATTACTACTGCAGCTCCAATACCGTATATTTTGGGCATTATTGTTTTAAACAATAGTGCTGCAAATCCGCCTTTTTTTCTACTCATCGTGTTAAGGATTTAGTTTAAAATAAAATTTGACTATAGGTTAGTTTAAAAAATTGTTGGTTAGAATTCCGATCCGGACGAGCGACCCAAGTGGTTCATCGCATTCCGGAACCCGATGTAAGCTCTCGAAGAATCCTTGTATTCATAAGTACGTGTACCGGTTTCCAGGTAGTACGCCACATCTTTCCAGGATCCGCCACGAATGACTTTCTTAGGGAAAATGTTAGGATCGTACATCGGACTTTCCGGATCCGTTCTTTTATCAATGTATTGCGGGTTCAAATCCCATACAACCGGTACAGACGCTGGATTAAAATCATCCAATACCCATTCCGATACGTTTCCTGCCATGTCATACAGACCATAATCATTGGCAAAGTATGAAGCTACAGGAGCGGTGTATGAGAAACCATCATCGTAGTAGTTACCACGACCAGGCTTGAAGTTGGCCAGCATACATCCTTTTGAGTTACGGATGTATGGGTTACCCCACGGATATTTCGCCATGTCACGGCCACCTCGTGCTGCGTATTCCCACTCAGCCTCGTTAGGCAAACGGAATGACGGCATAGGTACTTCCCCGATGCTTCGGCGATAATCCGCCCAGTAAGCGGTACGCCACTTACTGAAATATTGTGCGGCTTCCCAGTCAACGCCAACGACAGGATAGTCGTCGTAACCTGGGTGCCAGTAATAATAATCCTGGATAGGATCTCCCATGTGATGCGCAAAGTCCCGCACCCATACGGTTGTATCCGGATAGTATTCAGCCATGATGGTCTCCTCACCAAGCACGCTCAGAGAGTCTTCCATTAACTGATTGATAAACTGCCGGTACTCATTGTTGGTGATCTCGGTATCATCCATGTAGAATGAAC
>CAYGOW010000023.1:0-18736 GCA_964351425.1 uncultured Roseivirgaceae bacterium | reverse complement strand
AACATCCAGAAAGATGAGGTCTGGTTTTAGCGAATTGATCTTTTCGATAGCGTCAGTTCCGCCCGAACACTCGGCGATCACATCTACTTCATCAAAAGGTTCTAAAAATTCCAGTAGCAGCTCGCGGGCCAGCTTTTCATCATCGATAACGATACATGATATATTCATAGTAGTTGGTTCTTATATTGATACTTTCTTCTCCTGGATAATCAATCGATTATCCTCCTGCTTCACCCATTTATTGGGAATTGTAAACGACACAGAGTACCCCTGCTCAGTTGCCTTCACTTGTAAACCAGCGGTTTTGCCGTATATACTCTGAAGTCGCTTATCGGTATTCTTCAAGCCCACACCCGTAGACTGTCCATCGAGTACCTTTTTGGCATTTATTCCCAATCCATCATCACTTACGCGAAAATAAATGCCTTCTCCTATCGGTCGTATGGTCACAGTGATGGTTCCCCCTTCATCTTTCGGGGCAATTCCGTACTTCACCGCATTTTCCACCAGCGGTTGCAAAATCATTGGCGGAATCTCCTGTTTATAGACAACCTCCGATACATCCTCAACATAACGCATTCGGTCTCCAAATCGTACTTGCTGAATGCGAATATAATTGCTTATAAATTCCAGTTCGTCCGACAACCTCACCATTTGTCCGGCATGGGATTCCAGGGCATACCGAAAAACATCGGACAAGCGCCCGATAACCCTGCGTGCCTTATCCTTATCACTCCCAACCAGCGTACTGATCGAATTAAGTGTATTGAACAGAAAGTGCGGATTAATCTGGGATTTGAGCAAAGAGATCTGCATCTCTTTATTCTTAATCTCCAAACCACTTTTTACTTTCTCCTCGTTTTGAAGGCTCTCGAAATAGCGAATAATGTAAAATACAGCCACTGTGATCAGGTATTGATCATAATAGCGCATCGCATCCCAGCTGAGCAATTCCAGCATATAGTCCTTCCAGTTGTCAAAATATACCAGTCCGTCGAGGTAATCATTGAAATAATAGGCGAGGAAACTAATTGAAAGAAAATGAACCAGCAAGCCGGCAATATGGCCGATGATCTGTACAGGAATTTTGAATCGCGCCAGGAAATGTGCGTAAAGGAAAATAAGAGCTATAGCAATACAAACAGCCTCAAGGAGATACAAACCGTTCCATAATACGGAGGTGTTATAGGGTTTAAATATTTGCCATTCAATGAGCGAACTTAGAAGGTAATTAAACGCATACCATGAACAAATCAGCAAATACGCTGTCTTCCATGTCTTTGGTATTCGTTCAATAATAGTCATTCCGGCAAATTAATTTTTGCTAAATTACATATAATATAGAGAAAGATAATCGCATCTTTGTATGCTATGACACTGGTAAGATCGTCGTATCTGCATCTAGAATTGATGAAATCTTCATCAAAACCTTACACTTATAATAGATTCAGCCGTATATCGTTATCACGGATTAAGGAATCAGGCATGAATTTGCTAAACTTCGTATAGTTTCATCAGTTGGCAACCTAATTGAATAGAAGAATTATCATACTTCAGGTATTCCTGTGGTTGACCGTTTTCACGGCGACTGCCCAGTCGACCCTTATGGTTTCCGGGACGCTCGTGGACAGTGAGACACAGGAACCGCTCGTATTTGCTTCCATAGGCATCAAGAATGCCAGCATAAGTACCGTATCAAATACGCAGGGTAAGTTCGATTTTTACTTCCCTTCCAAGTACAAGGATGACATCCTTGTGATCAGCATGATGGGGTACCAAAACCAGGAAGTGCCGATTCGCAATCTGATAAACAAAGACAGCGTCCTGTTTCAGCTTAATAAAGCAACAAAATTATTGGATGAGGTAGTAATCCAGGATTCATTGCAGGGTGAGGATATCGCCCGCATTGCCGTACTTCGCATCGATCAGAATTATCCGATGGAACCATTTCTGCTGGAAGGGTTTTACCGGGACCTGAAAAAATTAGGCGGGACGTATTTCTCATTACTCGAAGCTGCGGTAAAAATTTATGATGAGAACTATGAAACACCCAATAACAAAGAGCGACTGCGTGAACGCGTGAGGCTAATCGAAGTTCGCAAGAGCCTTGGCTATAATAATAAGTTTATCAGGTACTTCGACCAAAAGAATTTACTCGAAGATCTTTTGCTGGCGAATGATGTGAGGTATCACGCTTTCCCGGAATATACCGATGCTTTTTACCAGCAATTCTCCCGTGTCAAGGTGACTTTTTTCAATGATCATCGGGTCTATGTCGTCGAACGGCGTACCGAAAATATGTTTACCAAAATGTATGTGGATACGGAGAATTATGCCATCATTCGCATTGAGCAAGAACAATTCTTTCCGGATGAGATCGTCAAAAAGAAGCGAAAAATGGTTAGTCGCCACATATCGGAAAAGAAAATTATTGACTTTAAATCCTTCCGTGGCAAAATGTATCTGAATTATATGACCCTTAATTCAAAGTATAATTGGGAGAATGAAAAAAACGATAAAAAGTCATTTGAAACGGAAATCATTCAGGAGCTATTGATCAATCGGATCAATATCGACACCCAGGAGCGTATCGGGAATACGGAGAAAATGAGACGATATGGACTTCAGTATCAGGATGAGGTGTACAACAAGGAATTCTGGGATAGCTATAATGTTATTAAAGATACCCCATTAAACGAAGAAATTGTCGCAGATCTGGAGCAGGAAGGCGCACTTGAATTTCAATTCGAAGAAGATTAACCGCAAATTTATACACTTTATCGGCTTCAGTCTTCAGCGGTCGGATGTTGATTGCAAGTCGGAGGGGTGTCACTTACCTTAGAGTCATTAAAGCCAACTATAGACACGGGAATAACCCTGAGGACAAGGTCCTTCAGGGTTATTTCTTTTTAGGGCTATCCCTGTTTGAATAAATCCAGTTTTTCCGCTTCTTCAAGAAAGGTTCCTTTATCAATTGGAACAACTCCCAGGTGCTCGCAAACGAGGCCGCCCGCGAGATTTGATAGTGTCGCCACCCAGGTGGCAGGAAGCTGCAAGGCCCGACATAAGGCGGCCACGCTTATAACGGTATCACCGGCCCCGGAAACATCCGAAATTTCTCTAATGTGGGCATCAATGAATTCGGTGGAGACTCCGTCATCAATATACACACCCAATTCAGAAAGTGTGACCATTACCGCATCGCATCCCAGTCTCTCCCGCAGGACTCTGACATGTCTTTTAACGGCCTCACGATCTTTTTTATCGAAGGACACGTTCAATCCTTCCTTGAGTTCTTTCAGGTTTGGCTTAAAAAGCTGAACGCCCCTGTAATCGAAGAAGTTTCTTTTCTTGGGGTCTACCACCACCGGAATGGTGTGTTCGCCGGCCAGCTGAACAATCCGTTCGATAAGTGCCGGGGTCACCACCCCTTTATCGTAGTCTTCAAAGATGACAACATCCATTTCAGGCAATAGCCGTTCAATATTCTCCAACATCCCTGCTTCCTCCTCAGGAGTAAGAACGGCATCTGTTTCTTCATCTACCCTGACTACATGATGATGGCCGCTCATCACCCGGGTCTTGATAGTGGTCGGACGACTGGCACTGACGTACAGGCCCGCATTCACCATGCCCCAGTCATCCAGGCGTTGGGTAAGGCGCTGAGCTGGTTCGTCTTCTCCAATCACCGCGCACAAATAGGGTTCCGCACCGAGAGACTGGATGTTGAGTGCGACGTTAGCTGCACCACCCAGGCGATAATCGCGTTTAGTGATGCGCACAATGGGAACCGGAGCTTCCGGGGAAATTCGTTCCACGCCGCCCCATATGTAGGCATCGATCATCACATCACCGATTACCATCACTTTCAGGCGGCTGAACTTATCTAGTATATCCTGGGCTGAATCCATCAGGAAAGGGTAGCGAGAAGATCTTTAATTCGTTTAATGGCTTCTTTCAGGTCCTCTTCAGACGCAGCATAAGACAACCGGATACAATCAGGATCACCAAATGCAGCTCCGGATACCAGTGATACGTGAGCTTTTTCGAGAATGAACATGCAGAAATCATCGGCATCGCCAATGACCGTCTCGCCGTCCCCCTTGCCGAAGTAGTAACTCACATCCGGGAAGAAGTAAAAAGCACCCTGAGGCATATTTAATTTAATTCCGGGAATTTCTGCAAGCAAATCTGCCACCAATTGACGACGCTGTAAATACGCATCGGCCATTTCATAACTTGGCGCGAGGTCGCCGGTAATGGCGGTAAGTGCAGCACGCTGGGCGATGGAGCAATTGGCAGAAGTAATTTGTCCCTGCATCTTGGTACACCCTTTGGCGATCCATAATGGTGCAGCAATATAACCAACCCGCCATCCAGTCATGGCAAACCCCTTGGCAAAACCATTTACTGTAATAGTTCTTTCAAACATGCCCGGCAATGAGGCAAGGCTCACCTTGTCATCCGTATAGTTAATCAACTCATAAATTTCATCAGCAATCACCATGATGTCTTCATGGCGCCGGATCACTTCCGCCATAGCTTCCAGCTCCTTACGGGTGAAAACCGATCCTGTCGGATTACACGGGGAACTGTAAATCACGGCCTTAGTTTTGGGGGTAATAGCAGCTTCCAGCTGTTCCGCAGTTGCTTTAAAATCACTTTCTATTCCTCCTTTGATAAAAACGGGCGTAGCGCCGGTTAATTCGATCAAGGCCGTGTAGCTCACCCAGTAAGGAGAATAGACAATGACCTCATCTCCGGGATTCAATAAGGCGAACATCACGTTGGCAATGGACTGTTTTGCACCATTCGAAACAACGATATGCTCCGCACTACAGGGTATATTATTCTCCCGCTGCAGTTTCTGTGCAATAGCTTCCCGGAGGTCCTGATAGCCGGGTACTGGCGGGTAACTGAAATATTTTTCTGTATCGATGGCCTCTTTTGCCGCTTGCTGAATGTGTTTGGGCGTCTTAAAATCCGGCTCACCCAGACTAAGTCCGATTACGTCAATGCCTTTCGCCTTGAACTCACGTGCCTTGGCGGCC
The DNA here is from genome assembly GCA_964351425.1 of uncultured Roseivirgaceae bacterium. Lineage (GTDB taxonomy): Bacteria > Bacteroidota > Bacteroidia > Cytophagales > Cyclobacteriaceae > JAUILA01. The sequence continues at coordinate 13,685 of CAYGOW010000023.1, read as the reverse complement.
ATGGCCAATGTGGCCGATTCTTTCAGGTTGGCAATCCGGTTTGATAATTTCATAAGTAGGGTTAAATGCGTAAGAGAAAGGCCAAAATTAGAAATAATAACAAGAAGTTACAATCAGTCCTGTTGATATAATGTGCGGGTTTGGATGCTCCGCCCAAGGGTGATTTCATCGGCGTATTCAAGTTCACCACCGATAGGAATCCCTCGTGCAATGGTGCTTACCCGAACGCCGAATGGCTTTAGTTTTTTCATAAGATAGAAGGCAGTAGTATCTCCTTCCATGGTCGGACTCAGCGCCAGGATAACTTCTGTAATTTCCGTGCGGTTTTTTTCAATACGATCCACCAGGGAATCAATATGCAGATCGGCGGGCCCTACTCCTTCAATGGGAGATATTACACCACCAAGAACATGATATAACCCGTTGTATTGTGAAGTATTTTCAATGGCCAGTACGTCGCGCGTATCTTCTACCAGGCAGATCAGGGATTTATCGCGACGATGGCTCGAGCAGATGCGGCAGACCTCGTCATCCGAGATATTCTGGCAAATAACACAATATCGTATTTTCTCGCGAAGATTGACCAGGGCTTCCGAGAGCGCGGCCGTTTGGCCTTCCGGTTGCCTTAATAGGTGTAACGCCAGACGAAGTGCCGTTTTTTTACCTATTCCGGGTAGTTTGGCAATCTCATTGACAGCCTCCTCAATCAATTTAGAAGAATATTCCATGGATGAAATGATTTCCTGCGTGCAGGCTACTGCTCATAAAACCCGTGCATCTATTCCGGCTTCGCAGATCGCTTGTTTCATCGGGTTGAGCTTTGACAAACTTCCCGCTTTGACACTACACTTTCCCTTATAATGCACAATCCAGGTACATTGTTCAGCCTGTTCCGGCGTATGCTTGCACACCTTAATCAGGGTTTGAATGACATGATGGAATGTATTTATGTCGTCATTGAACACAACAAGTTCTCTCTTGTCCGTTACATCAATGTCGTCAAGAAGTTCTTCGGTCTCTACAAATGTATGTTTATGGTTCATAGATGGAGAAAAAATCTTTGCCAAAGGTAAAAAAAAATTACAATTTAGCCGAATCCTATGGAGCCATCAACCGTACTTCTCATCATCTCAGCCTACTTTCTGTTGCTTGTGGGCATTTCTTTTTTAACCGCCAGAAAATCTGATTCCAGCACTTTTTTTACAGGTAATCGTGCCTCGCCCTGGTACCTGGTTGCCTTTGGAATGGTCGGCGCTTCCCTTTCCGGAGTAACGTTTATTTCTGTACCGGGATGGGTAGCCGACAGCCAGTTTTCCTACATGCAAATGGTGCTTGGCTACCTGGTCGGATATGCAGTTATCGCGCTCATTCTGATGCCTTTGTATTACAAGCTCAACCTGATCTCCATCTACGAATACCTGGATCAGCGATTCGGATTCTGGGCCTATAAAATGGGATCATTATTTTTCCTGATCTCTCGAACGGTAGGCGCGGCTTTTCGCCTGTTTTTAGTGGCAGGGGTACTGCAACTGGTACTCTTTGACGCATGGGGTATTTCGTTTGGCATTACCGTTTTGATAACCATCGTGTTGATCTGGATATATACATTCCGGGGCGGTATAAAAACCATCGTCTGGACGGATACGCTGCAGACGCTTTTCATGTTGTCTGCCGTAATTATTGCGATATATCTTGTGGCCACTGATCTTGGACTCGGTTTCGGAGAATTGATATCTACAGTGAAAGAAAGTGACTATTCGCAAATTTTTGTCTGGGACTGGCGGCCTAAAACCAATTTCTTCAAACAGTTTATCTCCGGGGCATTTATTGCTATCGTTATGACCGGCCTGGATCAGGATATGATGCAAAAGAACCTGACCTGCAAAAATATTGGGGATGCGCAGAAAAATATGTTGTGGTTTTCGGTTACGCTGGTATTCGTCAACCTCTTATTTCTTTCACTAGGCGCACTGCTTTATATCTATGCGGCAAGGGAAGGAATTACCCTACCCGTTAACCATTTTAGCTTTCTTGCCGGTGTTACCTTCCTGCTGGGAATTATCGCTGCCGCTTATTCAAGTGCAGATTCGGCACTTACTGCCCTCACGACTTCCTTTTGCGTTGATTTTCTGAATTTCAAGCGCGAGGAAACTCTCCAACTCCAGGTGAAGCAGCGCAATACACGGCTCCTGGTACACCTGGGATTCTCTATTCTCCTCTATGGCCTGATCATGGTGTTTTACAATTTCCTGGATGGAGCGGTTATAGTAAAGGTCTTTGAAGCCGCTGGCTATACCTACGGGCCTTTGCTGGGAATGTTTGCCTTTGGCCTGTTGACGAAATGGAAAGTCAGGGATGTTTTCATCCCGGTAGCATGTATCCTGGCCCCGATCCTCTCCTACATGTTATATTTAAACTCGGAGGCATGGTTCAACGGGTATAAGGTTGGCTTTGAAGTATTGCTCATTAACGGTGCCTTTACTTTCCTTTTAATGATGCTATTCATAAAAAAAGACCGCCCTGAGATAACTCAGGACGGTCCGGCTGTACAACATTAAAACCAACTAAATAAAGACAGCCAATAAAAAATTAAACCAACTATTTGTACTTTCTAACTAACCAAGATTTCTACTACTTAATCTACGCTAGCAATAAGTCAATTGATGTGCCAAACAGGAAAAGGCCTTAAATCATGTTTTTAAGGCCTTTTGTTCGTAAGAATCCTCCCATTATGGGAAAAAAAGTATCGAATCAGGAAATTTTTAAAGCAACTCAACCGAAGGATCCCAGAAATGACTTTCAAAGTTCTGAATCTTATCGTTTACCACTTCGACGCCTTCCGATTGTAACGCCTCCTGCATCCTATCGGGGGTAGCAAAGTGGTGTTTACCGGTAAGTAATCCATTTCTGTTGACGACCCGATGGGCAGGCACATCCTCCATGCTATGAGAAGCATTCATGGCCCATCCCACCATGCGCGCACTGCCTTTCATACCCAGGAACTGGGCAATCGCTCCATAACTCGTTACGCGACCGGCAGGTATCAAGCGTACCACGTCATAAACATTTGAAAAAAAGTTTTCTTTATTCATACTAGGGCAATTCTGATGTCGTTGGCATAACTGGTGGGCAGGTAACTTAACCGGTAATTCGACCAATGGAAGATTGCCGGTACCATTTTTCATATCCTGCCCTTACCTTTGTACCGGTGAAATTTTTTTAGTGCTATGTTCAAAAATACAAAAGAAGATCAAGTGTCAGCAGAAGTCCTTAATTCAAACAATAATATCGGTAAAGGAACAACCTTCACCGGAAATATTGAAACCCCGGGAAATATTCGCATTGAGGGGAAAATCATTGGAGACGTGAATTCGCGTTCCAAAATAGTTGTTGGACCTACGGCAGAAATTGATGGCAACATCCATTCACAGACCTGTGAGGTAGAGGGTCATGTCAAAGGATCTATCAAGGTAGATGATTTACTAATCCTTAAACCGACATGTAAAGTGGAAGGTGATATTGAAACCGGGAAACTTGTTGTCGAAAGCGGAGCTAATTTTTACGGCAAGTGTAAAATGGGTGGCAGCAGCCGAATGCAGACTGCCAGCAAGCCGGAACAGCCGAAGGAAGCTATTCAAAAAAACTTTCCGAAGGCGGCCAACGGATAGGAAACTGACGACTGATTTAATCAGACTATACTTAGCGGGGAACTTTTACACCTGTGGTTATTAAAAACTGCAGGTGATATGTAAATTTGCGCCTTAACCTTAACAACAGCATTTTTATGAGGTACATTTTTTCCTGCCTCCTGATACTTTTCTTATTCTCCACTACGTTTGCCCAGGATCCCGAACTCGTATTACCCCGGGATCCCGACTGGAATCTACTTCGCGAAGGGGACACACTCCGCATCGCATTGCGTGTAAAAAATTCGGATTCTACCTGGGTCATCCGTGTCCTTGGCAGCCGTGAATTAGACTATTCCCTTGATTCTGCGGGAAATTTCATGTGGATTCCCTCCTATGACCTTGTAGACCGGGTCAATGAATTCAAGAATTTCAGCCTTATTTTCGAAGCTACACATGGTGACGATGGCAAGCTCAGGAGGGACATTGATTTTACGGTATTCCATGTTAATCGCCCCCCGTTGGTTGACGAATTACCCGTCTTTTACGTTCGGATGAATAATCCCAATGAAATCAATCTCAATCAACTCAACCAGATTAGTGACCCGGATGGAGACCCGGTAATTTTCAAACCCATTCTCAGTGAAATGCCTGAGGGAGCTACGTTATCCGAATTGGGCATTTTTAATTGGCAGCCTTCGCGAAACCAATTCAGGAAACTCCAGTCCGAAAGACAGGAGGTCAAATTCATTGTGCAGGATCAGCCGTATAAATCAGAGGTGATTGGGAAGCTGATTATACAGCCCACCCAAATGGACCTTCCCCCGGAAATTATCATGGTTCCTAATGATTCTGTGATGACCATTAACGAGGATGAGTTTCTTAATCTGAACTTCTACCTCTCCGACCCTAATGGCGATGAAAACATTAAGGACGTTGGCTATGTGACCAACAATGGCCGGGTACCATCTGATCTGCTGCAACGAAACGCGGCTACACAAACTGAATTCAAATGGATGCCCGGGTATGATTTTGTTGAAGAGGAGAATGCAACCGAATCGGTTGAATTCACATTCTTCGTACTTGACCAATCAAATAAGCGATCCGTGCGTAATCTGACGGTCCGGATTAAAGATACCGAAGACATTGAGAAAAAGGATCAGCGACTCTTCAGCAAATACAAAGGCATTCTCATTGAAACCATGGACCTGATTGAGCAGCTCGATGAGAATCAACAGGAGCTGTCGAAGTTGTTAAAAAAAGCACGGAAAGGGAAGAAAAACCGGGCCATAATGAATGCTTCCCTTGGTGCTGTCACGGGAGTGAGCCCGGTATTTATCGAAGCCCCGACCAAGGATTATGTGACCGGGGTCGGAGGAACAGCCGTGATGACAATGGGCACCCTGGAAGCTACAGACGTCGTGGGTCGCTCACAGGATGATATTCTCGAAAAAATGAAGCTGAATATCGATATCCGCAATCAACTCCAGACAGAAGGAGATCAGTTCGCCCGAAAATATGCCCTCAGAACCGCCCGCAGGGAGGATGATTTCTTTGCAGATATTGACAAATTGCGCAAACAACTCAACAACAAGCAGCTCATTCTCCTCGAACTGGACGCCAGCTGGGAAAACCCAAAAAATCCGACGGATAAAATCATTCGTAAAACATTCCCGGACTACATCAACGAAGGGTTTTAACCAACCTAAACTGCCCTTAGGCGACGCCTCACTTAATCAAAATCCAGGCAATGGAATTGATCCCTTATAGATGAAACGGACATTTAGAGCCTCCTCCGACCAGGATTGAATTAACATTAAATTTCGTCCACATCCCTTTAGCCAAAAATGGAGATGGAGACATTCTTCTAATGACCTCTGCTTCTTGCCAGCCTCTTTTGACCTATATCACTGATTAGCAAATGATGAACCCTGCAGTATTTTCTCATATTCAGGAACCCTCACAGGAAATACGAAAGGTGCATTGATTTCAATGATTTATCTCAAAACGGGAAATCATCAATTTTCCCGATGATGTTAAGGAAATTTCAATAATAAACACGTAATTGGATGGTTAATCACACGAATGCGGAATTTGAAATTAGCACCTTAACTGGCTTAACCTGATTAAAAAGAACACCATATGATTTCACTATCGACTATTGACCTGGTCATATTCGGAGTTTACATTCTCATTATCATCTTTGTTGGAATTTATGTTTCCCGGGAGAAAAAAGGACATGTAAAAGACTCCACCGATTATTTTCTCGCTTCAAAATCCCTCCCCTGGTGGGCGATTGGTGCTTCACTGATTGCTTCCAATATTTCTGCCGAACAATTTGTAGGTATGCAAGGCTCCGGTTTCGCCATGGGCCTGGCCATCAGTACCTATGAATGGATGGCCGCCGCTACGCTTATTCTCGTGGCGATCTTTTTCCTTCCGGTTTTCCTGGAAAAGCAGATATATACCATGCCCCAGTTTCTGGAAAAGCGATTTGACGCCCGTGTACGGACCAGCCTTGCGGTATTCTGGTTGCTCCTGTACATCTTTGTTAACCTGTCTTCCGTGCTATACCTCGGAGCCCTGAACCTCCAGACAATTCTCGATATTCCATTTACCGCTGGCATGATTGGCCTGGCTGCCTTTGCTCTCCTGTATTCATTATATGGCGGACTCAAGGCCGTTGCCTGGACAGATGTTATCCAGGTGATCTTCCTGGTGATCGGCGGACTGGCCACTACTTTTCTCGCACTCGAATTAGTCGGGGACGGCAGTGTCTGGGAAGGTATTGGAGAATTACGCAAAGAAGCTCCAAAGCATTTCTCCATGATTTTTGATCAGGGAGAATATCTCATTTCGGACGGGTTGGGCGGCAAGCAGGATGCCTATGGATTACTGCCTGGTCTGAGTGTATTAATTGGAGGTATGTGGATTGCCAATATCGGTTATTGGGGATTTAACCAATACATTACCCAACGGGCTCTCGCTGCAAAAAGCATCAATGAAGCCCGAAATGGTCTTCTCTTCGCGGGATTCCTGAAAATATTAATGCCCATGATTGTTGTTGTTCCGGGGATCGCCATGTTTGTCCTGGTGAGCCGTGAGGGAGGTGCCGGTGATTTTACAGCGGCAATGACTGACGAGACAACCAATTTCGTAAAATCTGATAAAGCGTACCCGGTGCTGTTAAACATTCTCCCGGTAGGATTAAAGGGACTTTCCTTTGCAGCCCTCACTGCAGCCATTGTATCATCCCTGGCTTCCATGATTAATAGTACGGCCACCATCTTTACCATGGACATTTACCGGAATTATATCAACAAGAAAGCTTCGGAATCCAACCTGGTACTTACCGGACGGATTGTCGGCGTCATTGCCCTGATTCTGGGTATGATTATCGCCCCTCAGTTGACCAGTTTTGATCAGGTATTCCAGTTTATTCAGGATTTCTCCGGATATGTCACCCCGGCGGTTGTCACGATCTTTATGATGGGAATTTTCTGGAAACGTACCACTGCCAATGCGGCACTGACCGTTGCCGTTCTTGCCATTCCGCTATCCTGGGCCATGGGATTAATTGAAGGACTGCCCTTCCTGGATCGTATGGGGGTCGTTTTTGCAATGTTGCTGGTAATCATTATGATCGTATCAAAAATGGATACGTATAACCCGGCCAAGGCAGTACAAATCAATCGCCCCTGGTTACGATATGGCATGATTGCCCTCGTCATTTGTACGATCGGGGTACCCATATATCACCTGAGTGATCTGTTTATTGACAGTACTATCATCAATACAGCTATTTCAGTAGGTATCACAGCAATCATGGCTGTAGCGCTTTATAATTTCCAGACCGAAGCCGGACAGGAAGGGGAGCCGGAGAATATGGATGAAAAGTGGTTCCATATGAGCGGTACCTTTGTGGCGGGTTCAATTATCCTCTTCGGGATATTGGTTGCTCTCTATGCCACATTCTGGTAGAATAATCTTGAACTAAAACCCATAGAAGGCCGCCCCCAACAGGGCGGTCTTTTCGTTCATGATAACCGTAACGGGCACCTGTTTCAGTAAATGCTCCATTCTCCCGCTATTCTGCAGGAAGCGGAGAAACAGCTCAAGGTCAAGCTCGTCTATCAGATCAGGCACGATCCCGCCACCAATGAATAAACCACCCGTGGCTTTGTATTTTAGAATTAAATTACCTGATTCTTCCGCCAGGTAACGCAGAAATAAATCGATCGTAGCCTGGCAAATCTCGCATGAATCCTCCATGGCACCCTTGCTGATGGCAATCCCCAGGTTACCTTCCTCCATGGCCTCATCGAGGAATGAGGGCACTTCCATTTTCTTGACATAACGGAAAAATTCAAAAATATGAACGATCCCTGGTCCGCTAATGAGCCTCTCCCAGCTCACATGATCCCAGTTGCGCTGCAGGTAATGGAGCATTTCAACATCCAGTTCATTTTGAGGAGCAAAATCGCAATGACCGCCTTCCGTGGCGAAGGGATGGTAATACGTGCCGTCGAAATACATGCCGGCCTCACCCAGGCCAGTCCCGGGCGAAATAATGGCCACATTTCCAGTGGCCAGCGGATCTCCCGCGTACAGCTCCCGTAAATCATTTTTTTCCAGGGCACTGAGTCCATAGGCATTTGCCTCAAGATCATTTAACAAATACACCTCTTCAACATCCACGGCCTTTTTCAATACAGCATCCTCCACGTCCCACGGTAAATTGGTCCCATGCGCCTTGCCCTTATAGACAGGTCCGGCTATGGCCAGACTTACAGAGTGAAATACCTCATCACCCTGATCCCTGAACTTCAGGATCATGTCCTCCATGGAGTTATGTGTCGCAGATTTGAACGTATGCTCCCTGATCACCTCCATCTTACCGCCGGTCAGACGGAATAATGCCATATTCGTTTTGGTTCCCCCCACATCCGCGGCAAGAACAATTTTATCATTACGGCGAAAGGAGGTATGACGTGGATATGCGATCGGTAAAGACATAGAGTTTTTTTTGGATAAGTTACAAATTCTGCCGGATTATGCGCGAATTCCAGGTGGGTATATGGCTGTAAGTGTATAAAATCGATTCATTTCAGCGGTATTTATGATTGTTCTCATGAAAGCAAATCCATTGCGAATCATCTGACCACCAGTCACGGAAATTGCGTATATTTAATTAACCACATAAAGATAAAATGAAAGTGCATGTAACAAAATTTCGAATCCTGATGCTGTGTACAGGCTTATTCATTGCCTCCACCGCCGCGACAACCATCAACCAGTCGGATACTCTTGCCAAAAGTATGGAACGGGGGAAAAGTCTGTATATGGCAAACTGCTCCACCTGTCATATGCCCAATGGCGAAGGAATTTCAGGAGTCTTTCCCCCGGTAGCCAAGGCCGATTACCTAATGAATGATCTGGACCGATCCATTCGGGAAATTCTTTACGGTGTTTCAGGTGAAATGGTCGTTAATGGAGTTACTTACAACGGGGTGATGAGTGCATACGACTTCACCGATCAGGAAACGGCTGATGTATTAAACTACATTCGAAACAGCTGGGGAAATGACGGTCAAATTGTGACCGCAGCAAAAGTTAAATCGGTAAGAAAATAAAAACCCATGAAAAAATTTACATTACTAGCCCTGCTCGTACTTGCCATCTGTTTTGGCCTGCAGGCGCAATCTGAAGAACTTCGTGTGACCGCTGCTATTTTGAATTATGTGGATGCACTGTACGAAACCAAACCCGAATTGATAGCCGAAAGTGTTCATCCGGACCTGAATAAAATAGGGTATTGGCGACCACAGGGAGAAAGTGATTACCAGGATGGATCACGCATGACCTATGATGAATTAGTTGACCTGGCCGGCAAATGGAATGCCGACAGGTGGCTGAGTGAAGATGCCCCAAAAAAGATTACCGTCTTCGAGGTTCAGGATAAAACAGCGATTGCTAAACTTACCGCCCAATGGGGTACCGACTACTTTCATCTTGCCAAACTGGATGGCCGCTGGATGATTATCAACGTATTGTGGCAAAGTCCGCCTATGATGCCTGAATAAGTTCTGAGAATTCTACAGACTCAGGTCAACACCCTGGAATAGCTTGGATCAAAATAATATTGTAACTTGATTTATGCGCCTTTTATGTCTGTCTTTACTTCTTCTTGTATTTTCAGGCTGTTCGAATCTACGATCTGAAGAACCCATGGATGAAAAACATGTCCTGATCTATTTACATGGAATGATTGTCGAAAATCAGGGTAAAAATGCCCATCATCCCGAATATGGGGATTACGAATTCGACAACATTATCGCCACGTTCCGGGAGAAGGGATTTGATGTGCTGTCAGAAGTACGCCCGCCCAATACCGATATATCCACCTACGCGGATCAGGTGGTAAAGCAAGTAAACGAACTCATTGAAGGAGGGACCAGTCCTTCGAATATCACGGTATTGGGCGCCTCCAAAGGATCCATGATCGCCATGGTAGCCTCCACCCGGCTTCAGCGGGAGAATGTCAATTTTATTTTCATGGCCGCATGCAATGAATGGACCGCCACAAATCTGAACCTTCGTCCCTGCGGACGAATTCTGTCCATTTACGAAGAGTCGGATGAAATTGGTCGGTCGTGCGGGAAAATTGTCGGGACAAATGAATGCGTAACGGACTATAAAGAAATAGTCCTGAAGACCGGTAAAAAGCATGGATTCCTTTTCAAGCCCCTGGCGGAATGGGTGGAGCCATCTGTCGAGTGGGCGTTGGAAAATGCTGAAGCAAAATGATCTCCCGACGAGCATTCTCCAGGAAATTTTGTCAGGCAGTTACGTCATATGCCCTTCTTGAAAGTGTCTTCCGGACCGGTGCCTGGCACATTGGTAAAGTAGGCGAGGCTGACCATTGGGCAATTCAGCTGAATGAATACTGCCGTGATTTACACAAAGCATCCATATCTCCTAAAGAATGGCAACAACTCAGTGAAAAATTATTGGGACAGGTGCCACTTGCAGACATTATTCACTTTATCAACTTTGAAGAATTAGTAAAGGGATTTCAATTTCCCGACCTCGGAGTAGATACCCGTTATGTGAAATTCCCACGTTTAATTGGATTACCGGAAAAAACTGTATTTGTTAAAAAGATATTTGGCATGTCCAGAGACAGGGCCATTATTCCACACGGCCACAGCAACATGGCATCACTCCATCTCGTACTCAAAGGAGATATGCACCTCAGGCAGTACGATAAATTGCATCAGGAAGATAATCACCTGATCATTCGCCCAACCGTAGACCGTATCATCCATCCGGGCAGTACATCTTCCATTTCAGATGATCAAAATAATATCCACTGGTTTATTGCCAATTCCCAAAATGCCTTCACCCTGGACATTATCATGTTGGACCTGAATGGCCAGTCTTATGATATTCATAACCTTGATATAGAAAAAGCCGAACCACAGAACGATGGGTCCATAAGGGTACCGGAGTTAGCTGTTTCCGACGCACTAAAAAAATATGGAAAGGATCATCATTGACACTTAGCGCTTCAGTAACTTAAACCCAATATCCCTCCCCTGCCCCTGAAACATCGCCAGGTTAATCCAGAAATTGGCAAAGGATTCCATCAGGGTAAACTTGTCATTACCTCCCACATCATAGCATGTGGCAAAGCCTGCATCCAGCGTCAGTTGTTTGGCAATACTCTTTGCTTTCTGACTATCACCGGCCATAAACATATCAAGTTTAAAAGCCCCATAGTCGGGGTCCAGCATATTATTGAATCCGGTTGTATTAAAACACTTTACAATATCATCAGAGGTAGTATTGTCCCTAATGGCCTCGGAAGTGTTTGAATAACCTTCCGGCCCTTTTCCCATCACGATGTTCATAGCATCAATGATTACCTTACCTTCCGTATTGCCAAGCGATCGGGCCACTCCGATGGCATAATCCGCCGGGGTAGCCAAAATTATTACATCTGCCTTCTTCACAGCGTCGGCTACTAAATGAACCGATGTATTGGCATTCTGTAGCAAATCCGGCGCGTCAAAATCATCCAGATCCTGGGTACCAAGTAAAAGCTCATGGCCAGCCTGTGACCATTTTGTTGCCAGTGCCCCGCCGACATTTCCGGTTCCGATTATGGCTATTTTCATAGGTTAATTGGTTAAAAGTTCTACAATTTTTTTGGCTGTCACTTCGCCACTCATATTTTGCTGACCAGTGACAAGATGGCCATCATTCAGCGCAAAAGGTGTCCAGGGTTCTTTTGTTTGAAACAGCGCTCCTTTATCAGTTAATGCATCCTCTATTCTCCAGGGCATGACCACTTGTCCGACCGCTGCATTGGCCTGATCCTCCTCCGCATTGGTAAACCCGGTGACGTGCTTGCCCTTAACCAGCGGTTGACCATCAAGTTCGATGAAATTCAACAAAGCAACACCATGGCATAAAGCCGCCGAAACCCGGTTCTTTAAATAAAAATAGGAAAAAGCTTCTTGCAACGAAATGGCCTTTTCAAAAGTAAACATGGGCGATTGTCCGCCCGCAACCATGATCGCGTCAAATTGGTCCAGATCCAGCGAATCAATGGCCGCGGTATTCTCCAGTAAATCAGTATAGTTCGTATCATCCACATAGCGCTTGCTTAGTTCGTCCCACTTTGAATAGCCGCTCGCATCATTGGGGTCACTCATCGGGTCCATGATGACCATTCCGCCGGACGGACTCGCAAGTTGCCAGGATATTCCGGCTGATTCGAATACATGAACGGGGTGAAAGACTTCAGATGCCCAGAACCCCACAGGATAGTGGAGCGTAGGGTGCGTAGCCGGATTGGCGGCAACAATCAATACGGATTTTTGCATCGTGAGAATAAATTGGTGAGAAACAATGATCCGCTGATTCGGTCAGAATACCATGTATCACACCAAAGAGTGTGCTACACACCTTTTGGTAAGTAAGCCATTCTCCCTAAATTGCCTTATGCCTGACTTTTTACATGATGGAAAACGGTATTACAACCCGGTTGAATTCGCCATGGCGCAAATCGGTGGCACCTGGAAAATGCCAATCCTGTGGCGCTTGCAGGACAGGACCATGCGGTATGGTGAACTTAAAAATGACATACCCCATATCTCTGACAAGATGCTGACCTCCCAGCTGCGCGAACTGGAATCAGATGGATTCATTCACCGGGAAGTATTTGCAGTCGTCCCGCCGAAAACAGAATACAGCCTGACAGCTAAAGGGGTGCGTGCCATTGAAATTATAGAAGTCATTCGCCAATATGGGCTCGAACTGATGGAAAGCGCCAATATAAATCCCGAAAAACCCTGATGATGAGATTTAAGGAATCTCCGGTCACCTATGCATTCTTTTTTTGTTGCACAGTCATCACATTACCTGGTGTTTTTAATTCGGAGTATTATGCACTGTTTTCGGGTGAATTGACGAATAAAAGGGCCTGGAATTATTTTATGATGGTTTTTCAACATGGCAAAATAGATGAGCCATTATCCATTTTGATTCACTACGGACTAAATATGGCATTACTCTTTACCGCCGGCCGGTGGACAGAATGGTTGATCGGTTCGTACAGGTTCCTGTTTCTGACAATGCTTGCCTGGAGTACATTTATTCTCACCCAATGGATCTCAGGAATCTGGATAAACGGATCATCCGGGATCATTTGGGCTTATTCTCCTTTCATGCTTTATCTGGCTAACCAGCCCCTCCCCGAAAAATTCAAGCAAGCACAGGACATGGCAAAACCTCTGCTATGGATTATGTGGGGCGTGGTGACAGTTGTGATGACTTTTATCCCGCTATTATTTAACCCCAACCATTCCTTTGCGCATACCCTGATTTATGGGAATTTATTTCATCTGTCAGCCACATTAACCGGACTGATTGTATATTTTTTCTGGAAACAACATTCAAAAAAAAGATGGACGCATACGTAGAAGGGAAGACCTACACTAAAACGGCTGTGCCCCCGGTAGGCACCTATGAGAACTGCATATTCGAGCAATG
>CAYGOW010000022.1:17579-18864 GCA_964351425.1 uncultured Roseivirgaceae bacterium | reverse complement strand
TATCCTCGCTTAGTTCATTAACCGCCTCCTGTCGTTTTTTTATCTCTGTGCCAGGTGACGCCTGAAGTAGCCAATTGGCCAGGTGAAACTCACCACTCGGGGTGCTGGTCCTGTTTAGCAACTGAAAGAGCGAATTGTTGCCAAATATATCCAGATCGTATGCGTAAGGATGCTCACGTGTCAGCCATACTTCACCGCCGGGAAGCCCTGCCAGGCGATGTTCGCACCGCTTAATCTCCTGCTCATTAATGACGCGCAGGTTATGCGCAAGGTTCTTTTTTGCAATGACTTGATTATGCCGGCTCACAAGCAGGCCAAAGAATACAGGGAATATAATTACCAGGGCAGCCAGGGCAGTCCCTTCACGTGAATTGGCAAAGTAAACAAACAGGAAAATCGCTACAAGAAAGGTGGCTATCCGTAGAATTGAAAATCGCAAAGAAAGTTTCTCCCAGGTATTTTCCTCTATTCGGTATTTTTCAACCAGCTGCTGAAAGGTATTTTTTATATCCATAGGGAACTGTTAGAAGGCAAAACTACATGGTAATCCTGCCAGATCATTAAAAATCAGGAAAAAACACTGTCTGAAAAATCGCCGGTAGGAATCAGGATAGGACCTGATAGATAATCAAAGCGCTTATATACGCTACGCCCGACATGTAAATAGTCTGAAGAACCGGCCATTTCCATCCTCCCGTTTCACGATACACTATGGCCAGGGTACTCATACATTGCATGGCAAATGCATAAAAAACCAGTAGGGATAAGCCCGTGGCAAAATCATACCGCGGTTTATTGGTATCCGGATTAATCTCATTCCGCATCCGGCTCTTGATCGTACTTTCATCATCAGTATCCCCGATGCTGTATATGGTTGCCATTGTCCCGACAAAAACTTCCCGGGCGGCAAACGAGGTGATCAAAGCGATACCAATCTTCCAGTCATATCCTAAAGGCGCAATAGCCGGCTCAATGGCCTTGCCAAAAATTCCTGCATAGGAGTTCTCTAATTTGTATGCGTCCACCTTTCGCTGGAATTCAGTCTCTGTCAAGTTCGAATCGGCATATTCCATTCGTACCTTTTCTTCAGCATTCTCCAGCCGTTCTGACGGACCATAAGAAGCCAGAACCCACAAGACAATCGAAATGGCCAGGATAATTTTACCTGCCTCAAAAACAAATGCCTTTGATTTTTCAATCATCGTCATACCGACATTCTTCCATCGTGGCATTTTATAGGTAGGCAGCTCCATGACCAGGAAACTACGATCCCTGGTTTTTAGCA
>CAYGOW010000022.1:0-17569 GCA_964351425.1 uncultured Roseivirgaceae bacterium | reverse complement strand
CATAAGCGCCAACCCCTGGACCAGTGGATTGGAAGGTATAATGAGCGCAATCAGGATAGTGTATACGGGAAGACGTGCTGAGCAGCTCATAAATGGCGTGACAAAAATAGTGATTAACCGCTCCTTCCAATTATCGATTGTCCGGGTTGCCATTATCGCAGGAATGGCACAGGCAACGCCTGATATGAGTGGCACGACACTTTTTCCATTCAATCCAAAACGTCGCATGATCTTATCCATCAGAAATACTACCCTGGACATGTATCCGCTTTCTTCGAGTAGGGCAATAAAGCCAAAGAGGATCGCAATTTGAGGAATGAAAATCACAATGCCTCCAATGCCGGGGATAATGCCTTCGCTGCGAAGGTTGCTCCATGCACCGTCGGGCAGAAATTGCTTTACACGCACGCTTCACTCAGAAAATAAATGATCAATAAAGTCCATAGGGACCGTTGCCCAGGCAAATATTGCCTGAAAAATGACCAGCAGGATGATAAAGAAAATCACATATCCCCATATTTTATGGGTAAATACACGATCCAGGCGTTCCGTCCACTGTTTTGGCAATAACTCCTTGCTTTGACGAACGGAGCGATTTACAAATTCATTTATTCGCTGGTAGCGTGTCAGTGTTTCTACCCTTCGCAGTTCGTGCGATTGAAAGCCCACTTCTTCCGAAAGGTTTTCAAGCCACTGCTTCTGGTCATCAGATATGGACTTATTTATCCTGAATTGCTGGAGAATCTGGTACGCTCTATAGTCCGACTGGATATTAAAATGTTCTTTGACCCGTGCGACCCCTTCTTTGCAGTGTTCGTTCACGTCAAACAAAGGCTTTTCCGCCGCTGGAACTGATTCTGCCAGGGACTTTTTTAACTCAACCAGTCCCACACCGGTACGTGCCCGCATCGGTATTACCGGAATACCTAATTCCCGGGACAATAATTCATGGTCAATGAGTTGGCCCGATTTCTCTGCCAGGTCAATCATATTCAGAGCCAGCACCACAGGGATACCCAAATCATAAATTTGAGTAAAAAGGAGCAGATTTCGCTTAAAATTAGACGCGTCAGCAATGACAACGACTATATCAGGATGGAGTGGGTTATGATCATTGACAAGAATGTCAAAGACAATCTGCTCATCTTTTGAATTGGGGTAAATACTATAGGTACCCGGGAGGTCGATAATTTCCGCCTTGTGGCCGGGGGTTAATTCACAACTACCGGTTTTCTTATCAACCGTAACACCCGGAAAGTTTCCAATTTTTTGGTTAAGACCAGTAAGATGGTTGAAAAGTGAAGATTTCCCGGAGTTGGGATTCCCCACTAATGCTATCTTCGGAATAGAATCCGGCATTTACTGAATAGAAATAGTTATCGCTTCGTCGAGACGTAATGAAAGATTGTAGCCGGAAACGCTTACGCAGATCGGGTCGCCCAAAGGAGCGGCAAAATTATACTGAATCTGACTGCCCGGGAGGCAACCCATTTCCATCAGTTTAAGTGACAGTGTTTCATCCAATAACCCATTGATTGTGGCACTTTCTCCAGGGTGCAAATCCACGACGCTTCTTACTACTTTCACGGGCTTTTATTTAGATTAATTATAAACTACTGCTAAGATAGGGGGTAACGACGTATTAAACAATACAATAATTGAGAAACATTTATGATCTGTGTCATTTTCCACCGGCGGATTTTCAGGCTTTGATCAACCAGCAACGATTTTTAATCGCCTGCTGTTATATTGATAATATGGCTAAAAAGAAACGCAAATCGGTCGAACAAACCCGGCGGGCAAAAGAAAAAAAAGAAACAACCTCCCCCGGGAAAGGCACAACGGGGGCACCCACTGACGATGAAGATGACACTGGTTTTGGGGGAATTCCGGCCCGTGACCTGAAGAAGAACCTGGGCTGCGGTGGATGATATTCACGTCATCTCTGTGTCTTCGATTACCCGTTGCATTTCAGGTTGCGTGATTAACCCATGTTGAAAAGCATGCCGGGCTGCATGGGCGGAATCTCTGACAAGTACCATGTCAACCTCGGAGAGGCTATCCGCCACTTTCATGATTTCCTCATCTTTTTTACTCTTGCTGACATCACGGATATATGCAGCTTTGATGCGGCCTGGATATTCTTTAATAATCTCCGCATATAAGTAGGCGTCCCGTTGACCGCTATCACCAATCAAGACGAAATCAATGGGAAACATATCCAAAATCTTCCGGATCTTCTGTATTTTATGCTTATGAGTACCTCCACCACTCTTTAGTAAGCGCCAGATATTGGTTTTTAATTCCTGAAGGAGAAATGGTCCCTTTGGTATGTTCTGAGTTTCACAAAAGTCTTCCAAAAAGTCATATAAATTCCATTCACTGCTACTCACATAAAAAATTGGATTAAAACGAGCCTCTCCGGCTAATACCTGATAAAAAGTGGCAACCCCATCGAAAGGAAGTCTTGTCTTCGCATTTTTGGTAAGAATAAGACGGAGTTTCCGTAATGTCTGGGTAGCATGAGAAACGAGGATGGTATCATCAACATCAGATATCACCCCAAATGTTGCCCGGCCGTCGAGTATATAAACTCCTTTTGACACCGTTACAGGTTCCTGATTTTCTACTATTTGGTCCAGTACCGTATATTTAGCCTGCTGCCAACCACATTCCGGGATCGGTTCTGAAAAGTCAATTTTCGCTTCGAAATATCCGGATTCATCGGTCTGTACAACAGCTTCCCGGCCATAAAACTGAATCTTCACCCGGATATCCGGTAAGGCATTGGCAAGATAGCGACTGATCATCGCCTTAAAATTTCTCCGTTTCTTGTCTGCAGAGTCTGACTCATACAATTTACGGTCATCCAGAACATGTCCTTTTAAAATCACCTGCGAACGCGTACCATACCCGCGGTAAGGAAGGATAACCGGTGGGGTTAACAACCCAAACCATTTCTTTACTCGTAAAAAAAGCGAGTCGATTGGTTTTTGAACTAATTTATAAATGGCTTCTTAGTAAATTAACTTTTCGTCAACGATCATTGCCCGAATTTACTGGTTATGCGAAGAATTCTATTTGTAATTAATCCAATTTCTGGTGGAATTGGAAAAAGAAATCTCCAGCAGGACGTTCAGCGCTCCTTCAGGCAAGAAAATTATTCGTTGGAATTTCACCAAACTACCGGCGACGACGACATTACTAAACTGCGTCAGGTGGCTAAAGATTTTAATCCGGATATTATTGTTGCCTGTGGCGGAGACGGCACCATTAATTTGGTAGCAAACGCTACAATTGATAACAATACAACGCTTGGTATCATTCCACTCGGCTCAGCGAACGGACTTGCCACCGAATTGCGCATTCCCACTAATTTGGAACCGGCCTTGCGCCTAATCAAACAGGGAAAGGAAAAAGCCATTGACGTTCTGTCCATAAATGACCGGTATTTATCCCTTCATTTATCTGATTTAGGGTTTAATGCCAAGCTTATCAAGCGATTCGAGAAAGTTGGGAAACGTGGAAAATTGGGATATGCAAGGCAGTTTATTTATACGCTCTTTACCCAGGAATCCATACGATATTATTTCATGCTGGAGCAAAAGTCTTTTTCCAAAAGGGCTCAAATGGTAAGTTTTGCCAATGCCCGAAAATACGGTACCGGTGCTGTAATAAACCCGGATGGAAAACTGGATGATGGAAAATTTGAGGTGTGCATATTCCGCCCTTATCCATGGTATGCACTATTCGGGATTATAATCCGCTTTTTTACAGGCAGCCTGAAAAAAAGCAAGTACGTAAAAATTTATTCGACAAACGAGGTAGAAGTAAATACCCAAAAACCTGAAATATTACAGGTAGATGGGGAAACCGTCGGTGAATTTAACCAGGTCAATGTCAAAGTCCTTCCTCAGCGAATTCGCTTACTGGTTCCCTGAGCCGGAGGAATATTACCTGATTGATTACCTGGAATGCGGATGTAAGCGCATAAAAAACCCTGCAAGATGATCGTCACCTGCAGGGTTTTTTCTGAGTATCTCCTCCGGTTAAAAAGGATATTCGTTTTTAGCGATTATAAAATCAGCCACCTCACGTCGTGCCTCTTTGAGGTTGTAAGGGGCCAATTTGGTAAATCGTTTCAATCCCATGAGCATCATGCGTTGCTCATCTCCTTCTGCAAAAGAATAAAGCGCCTGACGACCGGCATATGCCGCTTTTTCAACCGCTTCATATAAATAGATTTTTGCCATTTTTATTTGCGTGGCAACATTCTCTTCTCCCTTCATTTCAGCCAGTTTTTCAGTCCTGAGAATGGTCGACTCCGCTACGTATCCTTCAATCAGCATGTCTGCGAGGTTCATCAGAATTTCCTGTTCGTCGCCCAGCTTCTGCATGAATTTTTGGACGGCTGCTCCGGCCACCATAAGTCCTGCTTTCTTCAGGTTATTCAGCACCTTCTTTTCAGCAGCAAACAGCCCTTCTTCCTCCTGAGATCCAAAATCAGGAATAGACATAAGCTCCTGCTGTACCGCCATAGCCGGACTCATCAGGTCCAATGTCCCTTTCATGGCACGTTTGAGCAACATGTCAATGGACAGCATCCGGTTGATTTCGTTCGTTCCTTCAAAAATCCGGTTAATACGGGCATCACGATAGGCCCGGTCCATAGGACCTTCTGCGCTATAACCCATACCACCATAAATCTGTACGCCTTCATCGGTAACAAAATCGAGGACTTCCGAACCGTGCACTTTCAAAATAGCACACTCTATGGCAAATTCTTCAACAGATTTCAGACGAGCCTGTGCCGCATCCATACCTTGTTGAATAAGCGAATCATAGGCATCATCAATATTCTGTCCGGCACGGTAATGTGCCGATTCGGAGGCATAGGTTTTGACGGCCATCTGAGCGATTTTATGCTTAATCGCACCAAAATTAGAAATGGACTGTCCGAATTGTTTCCTTTCGTTGGCGTAATTAACCGCTTTGGAAATTACTCCCTTACAGGCACCCACAGCCGCAACGCCTAATTTTATCCGTCCGATGTTCAGGATATTAACGGCAATCTTAAAGCCATTCTCCCGGGAAGACAACATGTTCTCTACCGGCACAGGGCAATCATTGAAAAAGATCTGACGGGTCGACGATCCTTTGATTCCCATTTTCTTCTCTTCTTCGTTCATGGTAATCCCGCCGAATGATTTTTCAACGATGAATGCCGTCAGGTTTTTGTCATCTTCAATCTTGGCAAACACAACGAAAAGATCGGCAAAGCCACCGTTGGTTATCCACATCTTCTGGCCATTAAGCACATATGTCTTTCCGTCCTCTGAAAGCACCGCCTTGGTTTTTCCGGAATTGGCGTCTGATCCTGAATCAGGCTCTGTTAAGCAATACGCTGCTTTCCATTCTCCGGTGGCAAGTTTGGGGAGATACTTCTGCTTTTGCTCCTCATTCCCGTAATAGAGAATGGGCAATGTTCCGATACCAGTATGGGCGGAGATAGCTACGGCAAAAGAGTGGCCGGCACCAAGAATTTCCGCAACCAACATGGAGGTATTAAAATTCATTCCGAAGCCGTCATACTTTTCCGGAACCGATGTCCCGAGCAATCCGAGTTCACCGGCCTTATCCAACAGCGATGGCATCAATTCCGGATGCTCCATGCTGTCTATTTCATCAAGCTTCGGATTAATCTCCTGATCCAGAAAGTCCTGGCACGTCTGGGCTATCATCTTTTGTTCTTCCGACCATTCTTCCGGAATAAAAATATCCTTTGCGGCTGTCTCCCGGATCAGAAATTCACCGCCTTTTATAGCCGAATCCGTGGCGGCTGTCACTTCTTTGGATTGTTCTGTTGCTGTAGTACTCATAATAATATCGATTTAATGGAGCATGCTCCTAATTAATTTAAAAACTCATAAATGCCCGCTACACCCTGGCCACCGCCTACACAGGCCGTTACCATTCCGTATTTACCGTTTCGGCGCCTCATTTCATTGAGGAGCGTTATGGACAATCGTGCCCCGGTACTTCCCAAAGGATGCCCTAATGCAATAGCACCACCGTTGACATTTACCTTGGACATATCGAGGTCAAGGTCACGGATTACAGAGAGTGATTGCGCCGCAAATGCCTCGTTCAACTCAATGAGGTCAATGTCCTTCAGTTGCAGATCGGCTTTTTTGAGTGCTTTGGGCACTGCATAGGTAGGACCCACTCCCATAATTCTGGGCTCAACACCCGCCACCGCATAACTAACCATCCGTGCTTGTGGTTCAAGGCCAAGCTCTTTCATTTTTCTTTCCGACATGACAATGACAAAGGCTGCTCCGTCATTTGTTGGTGAGGAATTTCCCGCTGTCACCGAACCGCCTACGGCAAATACCGGCCTCAGCTTTGCCAGGACATCGACACTCGTATCCGGACGGGGACCCTCGTCCTCATCCATGACGTATTCGCGTGTTTTTTTCTTCCCGTCCTCAACGTATGTTTCCTTCACCGTGATGGGCAGAATTTCGTCTTTGAATTTACCTTCATTCTGGGCAGCTACTGCCTTCTGGTGAGAATGATAGGCAAACTCATCCTGATCCTCTCTGGATATTTTAAATTGCTGGGCAATCTGCTCAGCCGTGAGCCCCATACTTGTGTAGTAATCGGGATGTTCGGAGGTAATTTTATAATTCAACGCGGTCTTCCATCCCATGACAGGCACCATAGACATGGATTCGGTACCACCGGCAATAACCACATCTGCCATGCCGGCATTGATTTTCGCGGAAGCCAGATGAATGGCTTCCAGGCCACTTCCACAATACCGGTTGATCACCATGCCGGGTGTGTCCACTCCGAGGGCCATCAGGGAAATCATTCTCCCCATCTGCATGCCTTGCTCCGCCTCCTGAACCGCATTCCCTACGATCACATCGTCGACCATGTCGTTGGTAAGGCCTTCCACCGAAGCCATCAATTCCTGAATAACTTCTACCGCCAAATCATCCGGACGTGTAAATCGAAATCCTCCTTTTTTGGCTCGTCCGACTGCTGTCCGATATCCTTTGATTATATATGCATTCATAATTTGTTGATTTCTTGATTTAGTTACGTAAAGGTTTACCGCCCTTCAAAATGGCCTGAATTCGTTCCAGCGTTTTCTTCTCGCCAGTCAGTGAAAGAAACGCTTCACGCTCCAGGTCAAGAAGATATTGCTCGGAAACTTCCTGTGGATAAGAAAGGTCTCCTCCACACATCACATAGGCTATCTTGTTTGCAATTTTAACATCATGGTCGGAAATATAATTTCCCATTCGCATGCCATTCACACCGGCCATGAACAGCGCCATACCGGTTTTCCCCTGAACCTTAATGTTCGACGCCTGGATAGGTTGTGTATATCCCGCTTCTGCTAATTCCAGCACCGCTGATTTGGCATCTGCTATTTGCCGGTTTTTATTGACACTAATCCGGTCTACAGATCGGAGAATATTCATTTCTCTGGCTTCTTCAGCTGATGTTGCCACTTTCGCAGTGGCTATATTCATGAAGGCATTCTGTAGTGCATTCAACTCCACATCACCCGCTTCAAGTCCATCGGAAACCCGCTTGGTTAGCTCTTTGGTGCCTCCACCTCCAGGAATCAGGCCAACACCTACCTCCACAAGTCCGATATAGGTCTCTGCGGCTGCCTGAACCAGGTCCGCATGCATAGTCATTTCGCATCCACCTCCCAGGGTAAGTCCGTGTGGCGCCACCACGACCGGCACCGAAGAATACCTGACACGCATCATGGTATTCTGGAAGTGACGAATCATGAAATCCACTTCGTCAAATTCCTGTTCGATGGCGTACATGAAGATCATACCCAGATTTGCACCGGCGGAGAACTGCGCCCCCTGGTTTCCGATTACAAGACCGCGGTATTCCTTTTCAGCCAGGTCAAAGGCTTTGTTCATTCCTTCGACCACTTCGCCTCCAAGGGTATTCATTTTGGTGTGGAACTCAACATTCAGAACCCCGTCTCCCAGATCAAAAATTGTTGATCCAGTATTTTTCCAAACGATGTTATTTTCCCGGAGATTATCCAGAATAATAAATTCATCCGCACCCGGAACGGCTTTGTATTTGCCTTCCCTGATTTCATAATAATGGCGAATCCCTTTATCGGCAGTGTAGAATGAATCAATACCTGCATCGAGCATATCCATAACCCACTGGTTAGGCGTATAGCCCATCTCTTTCATTTTGTCCACCGTCTTCTTTACACCCAGAGAATCCCACGTTTCAAACGGTCCCATTTCCCAGCCAAATCCTGCACAGATTGCATCGTCAATTTTGTAGAGTTCATCAGCAATTTCCGGAATGCGGTTAGACACATACTGAAAAAGTGCAAAGAATGAATCACGATAGAATTCACCCGCTTTGTCCTTACCAGACAGGAGCATAGGAAATCGCTCCTTGAGATCATCAACCGGCTTGGTCATTTCAAGGGTAGCAAAACTGGCGCGTTCTTTCGGCTTATACTCCATCGACTTTAAATCGAGCGTAAGTATTTCCGTTTTGCCATCCTTTTTAGTCTTCTTGTAAAAACCCTGACCTGTTTTATCACCCAGCCAATTGTTCTCTTCAAGTTTAGCTACGATCCCGGGAAGCTTGAAAATATCCCGCCCTTCATCTTCCGGCAGATTTTCATACAACCCGTTGGCTACTTTAATCAGGGTATCCAGACCTACCACATCGGATGTACGAAATGTTGCGGATTTTGGACGGCCAATAACCGGACCGGTCAATTTATCGATCTGGTCAACGGTAAGATCCATTTTCTGCATAGTATCGATGACCTTGAGAATGGCATAAATACCCACCCGGTTTGCGATAAATGCCGGTGTATCCTTACATAAAACGGTGGTTTTTCCAAGGTAGAGATCGCCATACTTCATCAGAAAATCGACTACTGACTGATTTGTTTTTGGCGTAGGAATAATTTCAAGCAACTGCAGATAACGAGGCGGATTAAAAAAGTGCGTCCCGCAAAAATGCTTCTGGAAATCTTCCGACCTTCCGTCCAGCATCATATGAATAGGGATCCCCGAAGTATTGGAAGTAATAAGCGTTCCTTCCGTGCGGTGTTTCTCCACCTGATCAAATACGAGCTTCTTTATCTTCAGGTTTTCTACCACCACTTCAATGACCCAATCACATCCCGCAATGTCCTTCATGTCGTCATCGAAGTTGCCCAGCGAAATACGACTGGCAAAATCCTGATGGTAAAGGGCTGCTGGTTTAGATTTGATTGCGGAGTCGAATGAACTGTTCACAATACGGTTTCTCACCTGCTTATCTTCCAGTGTCAGTCCTCTCTTCTTCTCCTCGTCGGTAAGTTCGCGCGGAACAATGTCAAGCAATAGGACTTTCACACCGATGTTGGCAAAGTGACAGGCAATCCTGGACCCCATGATCCCTGATCCTAATACCGCCACTTTTTTGATGTTTCTGTTCATTTGTTGAATGGATTAATCGTAAATATTATTCGTTTCAATTATTTTATTCACCTGTCCGATCACATGGAAAAAAATGTCCAGATCATCAGACGAAATTTCCTGACGTACGCGCTCATTAAATTTGAGAACTGTTTTTCGGCTCACTTCCTTTTTCTCCTTGCCTTTCTCCGTCAAAAAAATTCGTACAGATCTTTTATCATGTTCATCCGGGCGTCTGAAAATGAGCCCTTTTGATTCCATGTTTTTTAAAACCCGGGTAAGACTTCTTGCCTCAAGTCCCATTAAAGGGGCTATTTTGGTAGCCGGCGTTCCTTCTTTCGAACTAATATTCAGAAGAACAAATCCGATGGATGTAGTGATCTCCTGCTTGGAAGCCTGCTGATTGTACATTCGTGCAATCGCGTGCCAAGCCGTCTTAATGTTGTGGTCAACAGTCTCTTCCCGTTTCATAACAAAACAAATATACAAAATTTGTTATGCATGCATACTATTTTAAAATAAATTTGTTATCTCCCATCCAAATGTCCCCTTATTGCTAAAAATCGTGATCTATAAGGGTCCGGCCTATTGGGGTAGTTGTTAAAACATGACGCGGAATAATATATTAGGGGTAAGTCCCAGGGAGGTTTCATTAGTACGGGATGGCTGCCCACTGGCATCAATGGTATAAAACGTACTGAGTTGATTTTTTTGATCTGTAATATTCCATATAGCGGCTCCAACCTGGGCCTTGACTCCTTTCGTCAGGGAAAAATTATACCGGGCACTTATATCAAAACGGATATAATCATCAAGGCGCTGTCCGTTAGGAGAGTTATATAAAACCTCCAGCCCGGAGGCACTCACTCCTGAAGCCTCCGTAAACGGGGCGCCTGAGTGCCAGTTTATCCCCACAGAAGCCTCAAGTTTATCCGATTGATAGTTTGTTCCGAAGGCTACTGTATGCCGAATATCCAGGTTGGAAGGAAACTCAGGCGGATCCAGTGTCGGAAAAGAATAGTCATTTTTAAGGTAAGAATAGCTCAACCAACCATTGACTTGCTGAATAAACTGCTTATTCAGAAGGATATCAAAACCGCGCACCTGGTAACTTCCGGTGGCACGCACCCGTTGAAACTGATTCTGAAACCCCTGGCTGGAGGAGGTAATCCCCTCCACATCTTTGATGTACACGCCGGCAGAGATCAACGTGGTTGCTGGGTGATAAGATAAACCTGCGGAAACCTGCCGACTCTGAATAATGGGTACATCCTTACCATTGGACAATAACCAACGGCGTTTTTCGACGCCTAAAAAATCTCGTTGGAAATCAATCACCTGTGTGGTAACCTGGCTTTTCATTTCACCTTGCAATTCAAATGTCAGGAATTGAGCCAGCTTCCGGCTTAATGTTACCCTGGGTTCGGGTAAAAACTCGGATAACTTGTCGTAATAATTCATGCGTAAACCGACGGATACATGCGTCTTGTTATCAGGAGAATTAAACGCCCCTTCTATAAATCCTGCATGGGTGCGAATAACTTCTTTCACAAAACGGCTAAATGTTGGATTGTTGATTTCGTCAAAATTGGTAATACCAGTTTCCCGAAATTGATAGCCGCCCTTAAAACGTATATTAGCGGAGAACAGCCACTCCACATCGACGCCCCCGAATACATCCAGCACCTCATTCTCCTGCAACAGTCGCTGTTCATTAATAATATCCTGATTCACTGCAGCCAGGCTATAGGTGGATATATTGCCAGTCAGTTCTGTGGTCCACGAATCATTCCATTGGTGCCGAAACGAAATTCCGCCGGCTTGTGAACGTTGTTCGAGGCTACTTGTCTTGACCTCGACAGAGTTGCCGACTTGCGCCTGTTCGTCATACGTAATCTTGTTATTGATATTCAGGAAGCTTACTCTGATCCGGTCACTGGCTGTGGGATCCCATACTAATTTCCCGCTCACGTCATAAAAATAAAAGCTTTCGTCACTGGAAATAGCCTCTGATGCAGACCGGGTCGCTTCTTCAATTTCTGTATTCGAAAATACACGATCAAAATATTGTTCATACGTGGGAGAAGTGAACCAATCAGTAAACGAACGCCGTCCGGACAAGTGAATCGAAGCATCCTTACCCAGTGGCAACTTCGTCCAGATATCACCATAGATCATATTTGCTCCTGCCGCTCCGGATACGGTATGACTCACTTCGTCATCGGTTTGCAACAATAGACTTCCGGAAACCCCGTCCCCGAGTTCAGCGGAGGTACCATTTCGGATAACCGTGACCTCATCGGTCAGATAAGGATTGAAGGCAGATATCAATCCGAAAAAATGGCCGGTTTGAAACATTTTAATGCCATTCCAGGTGACCAGGTTCTGATCATTGGTCCCTCCACGGATATTGATGTCCGATATTTTCTCAGTCACACTTTGAATACCCGGCAACGCCTGTATCGATTGCAGGACATCCGGTTCAATGAGGCCAGGAAGAATGCCTAAACGATCGGTATGGATTACAAATGAACCCCGTACATCCAGGTCCATACCCAGCGTGATCAAGTCCCTGATAACTATTTCCTCCAGCGTAATAACCGCAGGATACAGCAATACCTCTGGGCACGCTTCATCGCGGATAGTAATACTTCTTCCATGATAATTCACCGACTGAAAATTAATTTCATCTCCATCAGTCAGTGTAAGACTAAAGAATCCATTGATATCGGTTACAGTAAAGTTTTCGCCGGAAACCACGAGTATGCCTTCCAGCAATTTGCCTGTTTGGGCGTCTTTTACTGTGCCGCACCGTGTAACCGCCTTATCGCGATCGCTTGCCATGATGGCTATGAACCGATCATTCAGTTGTTTAAAAATAAGTCCGGTTTGATCCTGCAGAGAATTCAATGCCTCCTCAAGTGAATACCCCTGAGGAATAGATAAAACTTCCCGGCCCTGGATATTTTCATCCGCGTAGGTAAAGGAAACATTAAAACGACTTTCAAGATCTTGGAGTGACTGGCGCAGAGGAATTCTAGGCAAATCCTGGGCCATCAGACCCATGGAAAGCGGTAGCAGAAAGAGAATACAGATAAGCTTATTCCGTATCACCTATTATGTTTATCCGTTTATTGTTATCGGTTAATTCGAAGTTCAGATTAAGCGGCAATGTGACAGACTGTAAAGCTAATTCCATATCGGAATGCGTGAACCTTCCCGTGAAACTTGTTTCCAAATCAATATTTCGGGTTGTTACCGATACCGCATAGTGTCGCTCAAATTCTTCAATAACCTCTTTAAACGGAACGCTGAAAAACGCACTTTCATTCTTCAGCAAATGAGGAAAGTTGTAATATTTATTTTCTTCGTAAAGGACCTGCCCATTTACAGAACGAAATAAAAACCCCGGCTTCAGTTTTTCATCATGGTTTTGGCTATTTACCGAAACCAATCCTTCATAACATATGACTTCATAATAGGATGCGCGATCTTTTACATTAAATTGGGTACCTAGTACTGTGACCGTTCCTTCTTTAGTGATTACTTTGAAATCGGATCCTTTTGCTACCTGAAAGAACGCTTCTCCCTTCAGACCCACCTCTCTCGTCTCCTGCCAATCACCTTCATTAATACGAATTTCCGAAAGAGCATTCAATATGACCAGTGAAGAATCGGGCAACACAACTGTCCGTTTTTCCGCAATACCGGTTTCCACAATGCGTATATTCTCTGAAAAAAGCCAAACATAGGAAACTATGAGCAATGAAATAACTGCAGCCACTCCAACTGTCATTCGCCACCAGTTAACGCGGATTTGCTTCCCGCCGCCAGACTTCATGCGTGCGGCCAGGCGGGCATATTCGGACTCTGTATCGAATTCAGGTGCTTTATAGGCCTGAAGTCCATCCTGCATCTTTTGTAAGGAAGCATACAACTCCGTTTTCTCAAACTCGCGTAGTTCCTCCTCAGTCAGATTTCCTTCCAGCCATTTCCGTATATATGTTTCCTCGGTCATTTTAGTTTTTTCTTAAAAGTAGAACCGGTGAGATTCAGAATCTCCTACCAGGTTATGCATATTTTTTATAGACCTTCCAGTTTTTGCCGGAGAATGGACAGGGCCGTATATATCCTTTTCTCAACTGCTTTACGGGAAATTCCCAGCATCTCGGCTATCTCCTGATGTTTTTTCCCTTCCACTCTATTAAGCAAAAAAGTCATCCGCTGATCTTCAGATAGTGATGCCAGGGCATCATGCAGCCGATCGCCATATTCCTTCTCCTCCATGACATACTGAGGGTTCTCAATCGTAAAGCCCTTAGGTTTTTCCTTCCGGAAATCCCTAGCGGTATTTTCCCGGGCAATCTCATTAAGCATCTTGTTATTGGCTGCCGTAAATAGAAAAGCCCGCGCCTTTTCATAAGGAACTTTACTGCAATTCTTCCATAATCTCAGGAAAGCCTCCTGAACCAGATCAGACGGGTTGTGCTGCGGG
Organism: uncultured Roseivirgaceae bacterium; assembly: GCA_964351425.1. Classification (GTDB taxonomy): domain Bacteria; phylum Bacteroidota; class Bacteroidia; order Cytophagales; family Cyclobacteriaceae; genus JAUILA01. Next base: position 3,592 of record CAYGOW010000022.1, on the reverse strand, counting down.
CCGAATTTATGATACAGGAACCGGTGCAGATCGTCCGATACTTCACGGAATAATTGCTGAAAGCGATTCTCATCGCATACATGGTCTTCTGAATTCTCACTCATTTACAGAGGGTTTGCGCTAAAATTAAAAATATTTCCTCATTTCAGGTAGGAATTCCTGAATGTGACCGGTTCTATACTTGAATCATTTAAAAATGAATATGAAAATTACTCCCGTTTTGAAAACATTACTACTGGTTCTTTTCCTTTCCGCGTTAACGCTGGCCTGTCAGGAAGAATCGGTAGTCATTATAGAGCCGCCTGTGGAAGATGCATTTACCGCAAGTTCACAGATTGCCGAAGCCGTGGGAAAAGTTACTCTGCGTGACGGGTCAAATGATAATATCCTCTCGAAGGGTAGTTGTCTTTCCTTTGAACTCCCGGTTACGGTCATTGTAAATGGCCAGGAACTGGTCATTACGTCCGATGACGACCTGGGGCTTGTTGAATATATCATTGACGAGTTTGATGATGATGACGATGACATTATTATCACATTCCCCGTGACAATCATTCTTGCGGATTATACGCGGATTGAAATTACGTCTGCAGATGAACTGGAATCCTACATCGACGAATGTGAAGAAGGTGGTATTGATGATGATATCGAATGTGTAGATTTTAAATACCCGATTGAAATTGCAACGTACGACAGGGATAACCAGGTTTCCGGTGTGGTGACCATAGCAAATGATGAGGAATTATTCTTATACCTGAAAGAGCAGGACGATGATATACTCATGAGTTTCGTTTTCCCGCTTACCCTTATCTATCCGGATGGAAGTGAGTTAACCGTAAACGGCAATGACGAGCTTGAGGAGGCTATTGATGATGCGGAAGATTCGTGTGATGAAGACGATGATAATGATTACGACGACGATGACGTCGATCCAACTGAATTCCGATCTACGCTTATCGATGGCGACTGGGTGATAAGTTCCTTCGTGGATGAGGGAGATGACGAAACCGCGGAATATGCCAATTGGGTATTTTCCTTCAAGCCAGATGGCAAGGTTGTAGCCAGTCGCGATAATTCGGAGGTAAACGGAGAATGGATCACATCCGGTGATGACGGAATCATAGAAATAGAATTTTTCTTTTCGGAAGAGAGCCCATTGGCTGATATCAGCGAAGACTGGGACGTACTAAACTATTCAACCAACAGAATCGACCTCACCGATGACGGTGAAGAATCACTTGTATTCGAAAAAATTTAAACACAACTAACCTGAAATTTTATGAAAAAGATGAAAATAAATAATCAAATGAAAACCATGATTGCCGCCTTTCTACTCATTTTTGGCCTGGCAGCCTGTGATACATCGGAAGACCCTTCACTTGCGTCGGTAAACATCCAGCTTCGTGCTGTAACCAACCAGGGAAAGATCAATACGAATGGCCGTGCAGCCACCAATGCTATTGAATTTAATGAGTTCATTGCAGGGGTAACCGAACTTGAATTCGAGTTTGACGGAGATGATGACAACGGGAATGACGATGATGATGACCGTGAAATTGAATTTGAAGGCCGATATGTAGTGGATGTATTGAACGGTACCAGCACCCCTGACTTTGGCATTGCCAATCTTGCTCCAGGCATATATCATGAAATTGAAATGGAAATGTCTCCGATATTAGATGGAAATCAAACATTGGATATTAAGGCGACTTACACACAAGACGGTAATGAAATTCCCGTGGAGTTTTTATCAGACAAATCGTTTGAACTGGAAATTGAAGATGATCAGGGGTTCATGCTGGATGAAGGCTCCCTAAAGTCAATCCTCATATTTATCGACCTTGACATATTATTTTCCGGGGTTGACTTAAGTACGGCCACGGTTGATAATGACGGGGTTATCCGTATCAATGGTAGTTCAAACTCCGGTATTGCTATGCAAATCGAGAATAATTTGTACCAGGCACTTGATGCTGACGATGACGATGACGACGATGATGATGATGATGACGACGATGATGACGACAATTCATAATCAAAGGGCTTCCCGGTTATATCGATACGTAAATGAAAAATAAAAAGTAACTCATTGTGTTTCTCGTTGTTTTCGAAAAACCTGTCTTAGATTTAAGGCAGGTTTTTTTATGAACAAAAAGCAAACCATAGTCATTTGCGGTGGTGGAGCCTCGGGGTTTTTCACCGCCATTAACCTGGCCGAAAGAAGGCCCGGTCATGAAATTATTATTCTTGAGAAGAGTAATAAAGTTTTAAGCAAAGTCCGGGTATCCGGTGGTGGTCGTTGTAACGTAACCAATGGGCGAATTCATCCGTCCGAACTTATCAAGCATTATCCCAGAGGCGGAAAGAAGCTTTACAAGTTATTTGAAGCCTTTTCCACTGAAGATATGAGACACTGGCTAAGAAAAAGACATGTTGCCACGCACGTAGAAGAAGATTTAAGGGTATTCCCGGTATCAAATTCCTCTGAAACCATCATCAATTGTTTCATGGAAGAAATCAGGAAGCGTGCTATTCAGCTGAGAATGGGTGACGGACTAAAGCAGATCAAACAAGCAGGTAACGAATGGAAAATCACCACCACTCAGGGAAATGAAATTACCGCTAAAGCTGTCGTCATAGCTACTGGCGCATCTCCGCAAGTTTGGAATATACTGTCTGAATTGGGTATTGAAATAAAGAAGCCCGTTCCTTCCCTCTTCACGTTTAAAATCTCTTCCCCTGTCTTATCCGGATTGCAGGGGATAAGCTTTCCGAATGTTCAATGCAAAGTGGTTGGCACCACTCTTTCCAGTGAAGGTCCGCTATTAATCACACACTGGGGACTAAGTGGACCTGCCATTCTAAAATTATCCGCATGGGGGGCGCGCACATTAGCCTCCTCGAAATATTCTTTCGATATACTAATCAACTTCATCTCCTCCAAAAATCCCGAAACATGCCGGCAGGCTATCCTATCGTATAAATCACAACATGGAAAACGAACTGTGTTCAATTATCCTCTGTTTGATGTACCCAAGCGTTTTTGGGAAAGTATTTGTCAGGAATCCGGAATTGGACCTAAGATTACCTTCGCCGAACTTGGCAAAAAGTCCATCAATAAACTAACCCAATTATTAACACAGGCACCATTTCATGTCGAAGGGAAAAGTACGTTTAAGGAAGAGTTTGTAACCTGTGGGGGAGTAGCTCTTTCAGAAATTAATCTGGAAACATTCGAATCAAAGAAATACCCTTCCCTGTATTTTACCGGAGAAGTTCTGGATATCGATGCCATTACAGGAGGCTTCAATTTTCAGGCTTGTTGGAGTAGCGCATGGCAAATCAGTCAAAACTTGTAACGTATTGATAATGTGCTATCTTACCATACCAACCCCGTTAATAGTATGGCAAAATCCGGAGAAAATAACTTCCTAGACATTTTTCGCGCCATTGGGAAAAATGATTATGTGGTCTATGAAAAGGATTACCTTGACACACTAAAGGACAATCCCATCATGAAGGGCTTATGGTCTGCTGGCCCCTGGTTTTGTTTTGTTGCCAATACGTACACCAAAAAAATAGAACTTGTATC
>CAYGOW010000021.1:0-19302 GCA_964351425.1 uncultured Roseivirgaceae bacterium | reverse complement strand
AGAAAATCGGGGTTGATTTTTTTGACCGTACCCAGGTTGCGCTTCTGGTGGATAATGATGTTGTACTTGTCCCCCTGAATGCATTAAAGCAAAAGAACATTCCTGTTCGTGTGGAGGAATCAACCGTGACTTTTAATAACCTGGTGACTTCGAAAGGTCAATTGACCTCGGAGTGGATGAAGCCAGCGGGTAAAACCTGGCTGGCCAGATATATCTGACAATATTGTCCCCATATTTCCCGTTGTTAGGGTGAATTATAGTGAAGAGTGAATTATCTGTGAGAGGGATTTTATATATTTAGAGTAATGAGAATTTTAATTGTCTATCTGATCCTTGGTGGAATGCTGCTTTCTTCGTGCGGACTGGAGAAGAAAGCCTCCAAATCCTTTGAGTTGGGGCAGTATCAGTCTTCCATTGATATTTACGAAAAGATCCTTGAGAAAGATCCTGACAACGGTCCTGCCAATTTTTACATCGCCGAGTCTTATCGCATGTCAAACCGTGCAGAGGAATCATTGCCATTCTATGAACGCGCGCTGAACAGCGGATTGGAAAATGATTCTATCCGAATGCATTACGCATTTGCCTTAAAAGCCAATGCGCAATATGATAAGGCCCGCGAGGCCCTGGAAGCAGCCATTCCAACTATAGAGGAAGAGGAGTATCTCAAGCGGGCAGAAGAAGAATATAACAATCTTGTTAATTTTGACAAGATACGGGAGAAGGAGAGTTATTACCGAATCAAAAACCTGGAAGAAATAAACTCTGCTTCTGCGGAATATTCTCCGGTGTACAATAATGGAGAATTATATTTTACCTCCAACCGCAACGATTCCCGGATATACAAAGCGACGGGTACGCCGTTTACCAGTATTTATAAAGTAAAGACCAGTGGTGCGAATGTCGAGATGAATACATTGAGTTCGTTGCCGTCTGTGATCAACAGCGAGAACACGAACGATGGCACCGTGGCGTTTAGTCCGGATGGCCGAACCATGGTCTACGCAAAAGGAAATACCGGAAAGCGAAAAGGGGGCATGGATGTGGACCTCTACATTACGCGATACAGGAATGGAGAATGGACAGAGCCTCGTGCCCTGCTAATCAATTCCAAAGAATATTGGGATTCATCTCCCGTGTTTAGCCAGGACGGTAAGACACTTTATTTTGCCTCCAACAGGCCAGGAGGTGTGGGAGGTACAGATTTGTATTCCGCAAAGATGAATTCGCGTGGTCGGTTTTATAATGTCAGGAGCCTGGGACCGGAAATCAATACTACCGGCAATGAAATGTTCCCCTACGTTTCTGAAGACGGAGCGCTTTACTTTTCAAGTGACGGACATCCGGGATTTGGTCAGCTTGACTTATTTGTGGCCCGACGAAAGGATGGCAAAACAACCGTAGAAAACCTGGGGAAACCCATGAATTCAGAAGCCGATGATTTTGGCTTGTACCTATTCCGCCTGGACAGAGGCTTTTTTACCTCTAACCGGGAGGGGGGCGCTGGAGATGATGATATTTACACTTTCGTTAATGAGGATCCCGATCTGCGCATTGTAAATTATTTCCTGGATGGTATTACCATGACACCTGATCCTGAAGCGGAGGGAGAATTAAAAGTACTGCCGCGTGTTCAGGTGAGGCTACTTGACCAGGATGGGGAAGTTTTAGATGAAGAGCTCACCCAGGATGACGGAAGGTTTAGCTTCCGGGTGTATGAAAATGAGAATTATAACCTTGTTGCAGAAAGACAGGGCGGTGAGGAGCAGTTTCTGATTACACGTTCTGAGTATACGACGAAGAATAAAGCCATCAACAAGGACACTCTGACGGACCTTGTAACGAATGTGCGTTTTGATACCTTGATGGTGCTTGAAAAAATTGAGAAGAACAAAATATTTGTGCTGGAGAATATCTATTACGACCTTGACCGGGCGGAAATTCGCGCTGATGCGGCACAAGAACTCAATAAACTCGTTACCATTCTTAAAGACAACCCGGAATTAAAAATTGAGTTAAGCTCCCATACGGATGACCGGAATACGGACGCCTATAACCTTGACTTATCGGAACGAAGGGCCCGCTCAGCGGTGGAATACCTCGTGTCTCAGGGCATTGATCCGTCACGGTTGGTTGCGAAAGGCTATGGCGAGTCTCAGCTGCTAATCCCTAATGCGCAAACGGAAGAAGAGCACCAGGTGAACCGACGAACGGAATTCAAAATTCTCGAAGTTGGGCAAATTCGACAGCAAAGTACACCATTGGAATTCGATGAAGACCGGTTCTTTGATGAAGACGATGATGGGAACAACTAGAGGATAACGACCTCATTCACACTTTAATTATTTAATTTTGTGCGCATGAACGAACGATACGCACAACGCGGAGTTTCTGCTTCCAAGGAAGATGTGCACAATGCCATCGCCGACATTGACAAGGGACTCTACCCAAAAGCATTTTGTAAGATCGTCCCTGATTACCTGGGAGGAAGTGATGCGCATTGCAATATCATGCATGCCGATGGCGCCGGGACCAAGTCTTCACTCGCCTATCTCTACTGGCGAGAAACGGGGGATTTATCTGTTTGGAAAGGCATTGCTCAGGATGCCGTAATCATGAATACGGATGATCTGCTGTGTGTGGGAGCCACAACGGATATTTTGTTGTCCTCCACAATCGGACGAAATAAGCAGTTGATTCCGGGAGAAGTGATTGCCGCCATTATAAATGGCACCGAAGAAGTACTACAGATGCTACGGGATCACGGCATGAATATTCGAAGCACAGGAGGAGAAACCGCTGATTTGGGTGATCTCGTGCGAACGATCGTTGTCGATAGTACCGTTACGGCCCGAATGTCCAGAAAAGATGTAATCGATAATGCCAATATTCGCGAGGGCGATGTCATTGTTGGATTCGAATCTTTTGGGCAAGCATCTTATGAAAGCACCTACAACGGAGGAATGGGTAGTAATGGATTGACCTCTGCACGCCATGATGTTTTTTCACATTATCACGCCACACAATATCCTGAATCCTTTGATCCACAGGTTCCGGATGAATTGTGTTATGCCGGAAAGTACCGGATGACCGACCGGATAGATGATGTCCCGATTGATATGGGCAAATTAGTTCTCAGTCCTACCAGAACATATGCCCCGATCGTTGTAGAGATCCTGAATAAATTCAGGTCCCAAATACATGGGATGGTTCATTGTAGTGGAGGAGCCCAAACCAAAGTTCTGCATGTCATGGAAAATTTACACGTTGTAAAAGATAACATCTTTCAAACACCTCCATTATTTAGGAGTATTAATGATCAGAGCGGTACAGATTGGAAAGAGATGTATAAAGTGTTTAACATGGGTCACCGGCTTGAAATGTATGTTCCTTCGGAAATTGCCTCTGACCTCATAGACATCTCAACCTCCTATGGAGTAGGTGCCCGGATCATCGGACGCGTGGAAAGGGCAGAAAAAGCGAAGGTTACTGTCTCTGGAGAACATGGGACGTATATGTATGAATAGGGAGTCATTTATTCTTTACAGTTTAATTTTAGTACTAACATTTGGTTGTGGCAAGGAGCAAGATGCTTCCAAACCTTCAATCACGGAGAACATGGTATTTACTGACCAGCATAGCTATGCTAAACCTGACGAAGCCAGGGTAACACATCTGTCTTGGGATGCTTCCATTAATTTTGAAACGCATACAATAGAGGCAACAGCAACCCTTCGGATTGATCGAAAAGATAATGCTGATTCCTTATGGCTGGATACTAACGGACTGGATATACAGGAGGTAAAGTATTCATCCGGTGCGTCAGCACCGTATACTATTGGAGCAAATGATCCTATTTTAGGCGCTCCTTTACAGATCGCACTGGAAGATCAAACGAATGAAATCATCATCGTTTATCGGACTTCGCCTGATGCCGCTGCAGTACAATGGCTGAATCCGCAACAAACAGCTGACAAATCTTCGCCATTCCTGTTTACCCAGTCACAAGCCATTCTTGCCCGTAGTTGGGTACCCATTCAGGATAGCCCGGGGATCCGGTTTACTTATTCAGCGAAGGTTAAAGTACCAGAGGGATTAATGGCTTTGATGAGCGCCGAAAATCCACAGGCGCTATCGGCAACGGGAGAATATACATTTCGGATGGAGCAACCCATTCCGGCGTACCTTTTAGCCCTGGCAGTTGGTGACCTTCGTTACAAAACTATCGGACCCCGAAGTGGTGTCTATGCGGAACCTTCAGTATTGGATACGGCGGTCTATGAGTTTGCTGAACTTGAGGAAATGATTGATGCGGCAGAAGCACTTTATGGTGCGTACCGCTGGGGACAATATGACTTGCTTATTTTGCCACCCAGCTTTCCATTTGGCGGGATGGAAAACCCCCGGTTAACATTTGCCACACCAACCATATTAGCTGGCGACCGGTCGTTGACCTCACTCGTGGCCCATGAGTTGGCCCACAGCTGGTCGGGTAACCTGGTGACCAACGCTACATGGAACGATTTCTGGTTGAATGAAGGGTTTACGGTCTATTTCGAACAGCGAATTATGGAAAAGTTGTATGGTACCGAATATTCCGAAATGCTCGCTTCGCTTGAAGTGCAAGGATTGCAAAAGGAAATGGCCGAGATGATGGGAGATGGCAGGGAAGCGGATACTCATTTAAAACTCGATTTGACTAATCGAAATCCTGATGATGGCATGACGGAAATTGCCTATCAGAAAGGATATTTATTCCTGAGATATCTCGAATCTCAGGCAGGCCGCGAGCGGTTCGATGTTTTTCTGAAAAATTATTTTGATCGGAATGCATTCAAGGTTATGACGACAGAAGCCTTTATTGATGAAGTGATGGATCATCTGATCAAGCCTGAAAGGCTAAACGTAGGAAGGGTTAAACTTAAAGAATGGATTTACGAACCTGGTTTACCGAAGGATGCTGTATTGCCGGTTTCCAACAGGTTTGATTTGGTTGACGATGTCCGGGATCAGTTCTTGAACGGCTTGGAAGTGTCAAAACTTAGTACAGATGCTTGGAGTTCGCATGAATGGGTGTATTTTGTACGAGGATTACCCGCTACCCTATCCGATGAGAAGATGAACGAACTGGATAAAGCTTTTGGTTTTACGGCTACCGGAAACGCTGAATTACTCACGGCCTGGTTATTGCTGGCAATAAAAACAGATTATTCACCAGCTTATGAAAGACTCGAATCTTTTTTGATAAATACGGGAAGAAGAAAATTTCTTATGCCTTTGTATACCGAATTGGTCCGCAAGGATGCCACCAGGATGAGAGCAAAATCGATATACGAAAAAGCCCGGCAAAATTATCATTATGTATCAACGAGCAGCATTGATGAGTTACTCAATTATGAAACGACTAATTAGACTATTCCTTCTTTTCCTTGTTTTAAGCTTCGGCACAAATGCGGTGGCACAAAATAAGCTTCTCATTACAGACATTCAGATTAAGTCGAATGAAATGAACAAATTTGAGCGATTTGCAGATAAAGAAGCCAATGTAGCCTCTGATCTTCCTGTCACTATCGCATTGTTCAAGGATCGGAATTTAACCTACTATTCCTGCTTTCACCTGACCGAGCGCGGGAAGAAATACCGAGTGGTAAATCATGATTTTGTTGTTCATAATGGCGAACGATTCAAAGGGGATAAGCAGACACTCAAATACAAAAAAACGGCCGGGGTTCGCGGCCGGATTTCGGGTATATCTGAGCAGCAAATTGTCTTTGACAAAGACCTGGAAAGGTCCATTCAACTCATTTACCGGTTCGAAATTATTTTGGACTAATTCATCTGCAGTACTGCATTTATAACCAGTAATTTGCCCTGGTCCCAAAAGGATCGAAATATAGGGTCATCCGAAAAGTAAATAACTTGCCCGCGACCGTAACGCTCTCTTCCAAGTACCATTTTTCCTTGAATTCTGTCCAGTGCATTTCTACCTGCGAATCCATTGAGTGGCAAAACGCTGGTATCCAGTAACGCTACCTGTTCGCCATAAGGCAGATTATAGGCATCGGTGTCCCGGGTAAGGGTTTCATATTCTCCCGTGAAACCATAGGCCAGAGGATGCGACGTATCCATTTTTGCCCTGAAAATAGCTCCTGGTATGCTTTGGTTCGTGTACTCACGTTCTCTTTCGGCGTAGTTGGACAAGCCAAGAGAATCTGCTTCGGAAGAATCTTCATTTGAAGTGAGTTTAAACTCTTCTGACTGTGCAAAGAGATTTAAGGCAGACTGAATGGCTACTACTTTGCCTCCATCCTGAATCCATTCAAATAGTGTTTCTTCCTGGTCAGCATAATTGCCATTTACCAGAAGTAAAACATCAAAATTTTTCAGCACCCTGGAATTCAACTCGCTTCGGCGAAGTAGCGTAATGGGATATTTGAATTGCTGTTCAAAGAAATGCCAGAATTCCCCAACCTGGTTACTAGATGTGCCCGATCCTGCGACAAGACCAACGCGGACAGGTTTTATCCGGGAAATATTTCCCGACCCAAGGTCGATGCCGGTCGTTGCCAACCCTGAATATACGGGCACAGGCTGTCTTTTTTGTTGTAACGCAAGGCGTTCGATGGTTTTGTCCAACGAAGGATGGAATTCATTATTTCCACGTAAGATGACCAGCGATCCGGCCGAAAATGACTGTCCGTTGAACGATGTGCTTTTGTTCAGAACCCCAACTTCAATTCCTGCATTTAGTAAGGCGCCAAGAAAAATTCCATCTTCGACGGCAGTATACGGCAGAAGATATCCATATGGAGGTCTTTCGGGTGTGGCATACATGTGGGTGGGCTCATTGTAGGGTACATTTGGACTGACAGAAGTTGTGCTGGCATAGGCGTCAATACCATAGGCGTATGGAATATTCCAAGCCATGATATCATAGGTGATTGTATCTGAAGCAAAAGTTTTTGGTTCAAAAATCGCACGAACGAGCCTGCTTTTAGGCTGGTTCAATGGGATGACAAGGTCATTTGGGTCAGGGGAATACGAAACATTCGATTGTGATTGATAGCTGAAAACCGACAATTTTTTTCCAGAGGAGGACTTTCCATAAGCTATGCGATGATTGTCCAGTAATTTAATAAGTCGGGCTATTTTATCCGGTGAATTATTGCCTGAAATAATGAAGGATTTGTATTGGCCTTCAGCAATAGATTGATAATATTTTTTAAACTCGGAAAGGAGTTGTTCATGATGCTTTGATGCAATTTCCACTGTAGAAATTCCTGTTGTGAAATGGTGTTCGATGCGGTCGGAAAGGAAAAGTGTATCTCCATATTCTGTTTTTACGGACCGGCCGGCAGATCCCCCGCCTGCCTGCTCATAGGTCATTCCGATAGCTCCGTTAAACATGGGATATGTATCCCCGTAACTTGGGTAGAGCAAGTCAAATACCTCACCTGTAAAATAGGACCAGTTTTGTTTGTCAAAATAAGACGCGTGGTTTTCTCCGATCACCCGTTGAAATTCACGTTGCCAATCCGTAATCACCTGGTGGTAAGGCTCAGCACCGGGGGCAAAATAATACGGACTGTTTGGACTTTGCTCATGAAAATCAACGTGAATTTGCGGGAGCCATTGATTATATAATGCGACTCTTTGTTGCGATTCTTTTTGTGAAAGCCATAGCCAATCCCGGTTCAGGTCGAATAAATAATGATTTACTCTACCTCCGGGCCATTCTTCATTGTGTGACATGGCGTAGGAGTCTACGCTCGCCGGAGACTGACCATATTGCTTATAATAGTTCACATAGCGGTCTCGTCCGTCGGGATTAATACAGGGATCCATAATAACGACCACATTCTCCAGCCATTGCTGGCTTTCGGTATTTTCAGGATTAACCAGGTGATGTATTGTTTTCATGGATGCTTCTGTGGAAGAAGATTCGTTTCCATGTACATTATAACTGAGCCATACAATAGCTGGTGTATTTGCCTCACTATTCCCTTCTTCTAATCCTGTATGCCGCAGATTATTACGTCTTATTTCCTCCAGGTTGGCAATATTTTCGGGAGAAGAAATATAGGCGGTATATAATGGACGGCCTTCATAGGTAGTTCCGTATTGAACCAGTTTGACCCGGGGAGATGCTTCCGCTAAGGTTTTAAAATAGTCGACCACTTTGTGGTGAAGGGTGAATTCATCCCCTAATTCATATCCAAGGAATTCCTTAGGAGACGGAATGGTCTGGGCAATTACTGCCCACGATGTCAGTGATAAAAATAGGATCAGGAAATACTTTTTCATTTCAGGGTTTAGTAAGATTACGGATCTGTTTTTCATGGTGGGTAAAATGTGCCAAAAGAAAATCAAGTGCCTGCGACATGTTGATATATCCAATTCTGGGGTGTTTGTAAATAGCCTCATTCATTCGAGCAGCAGGGAAGTTTTGCAGTAGCGTCTTCATTTCTTCCCTGTTTTCTTCGAAGTTTCGAAACAAGTCATTTTTATTGAGAATGTCAGGTATATTTTCACTAACGGCAGCCGGAGCCTTAAATTTTAATGGGGACGCAAGTGCCCAACCCAGTATTTTTGAAAGAAAGGATTCTCGTAAACCTGTGGCAGGATAGGATCCTTCAGGAATTTTTTTCTTCAGATAGCGAACAGAAAGGAATTCTGATTGCTGCAAGTGACAAAATATTTGTAGTGGCGACCATTTGCCCGGAGAGGGAGAATGATTGAGATATTCCTCATCCAAAGGCATTAAATGATCCCGGATGCGTAAGTAGGAATCCTGCAACTGATCGAATTTTTGAGCCAGAACTTGGACCATTGGTTTTGGATTGGTGAGTAATTGTAACAATTTTACTACTTCCAAATTGGAAACCGATGGAGGAAGGAAAAAAAGTATCACTTGTTTTAAGTAGCGGAGGTGCACGCGGAGTCGCACACATTGGCGTTATTGAAGCGCTGGAAAGTAATGGGTATGAAATCGAATCCATTTCAGGAAGCTCAATGGGTGCTGTTGTCGGGGGCGTATATGCCGCAGGTAAGTTGCCAGCGTTTAAGGAATGGATATCCGATCTTGACAAAATTGATGTTTTCAAATTGATGGACTTCACCTTTAGCACCCAGGGATTTGTTCGTGGGGACAAGGTTTTCAATGAAATGAAAAAATTCATGGGGGATATCAATATTGAAGACCTGCAGATTCCTTTTCGGGCGGTGGCCACGGACCTTAAGAGAAAAGAAGAGGTGATTTTTTCCAAAGGGGACTTATTCACGGCATTGCGTGCTTCAGCTGCCATACCCTCTGTTGTGAAGCCCAGCCAGATTGGCGACCGGTTTCTTGTTGACGGTGGTGTTATCAACCCTATTCCCGTACGTCATGTGGTTCGCTCCGGAAATGACTTGCTGGTCATTAGCGACGTAAATGCCAATGTGCCCTGCCTCCCTGCACAAAAGACAATGGAGGACCAGCGAAAATTGTCACCCTGGATGGAGCGGTGGAATTCCTTATTGCCACGTGGCACGGAGAAAGAAGTCCGGCAAAAATCACCTACACTGTTTGATTTGATAGCCAGTTCCATCGATCTTATGCAGGACCGCATTTCGGATTTTATGGTAGAGCAGGCACAGCCCGATATCCTGGTTAAAATATCACGGGATACTTGCAACACCTTTGAATTTTACAGAGCGCCGCATTTAATTCAATGCGGATATAAAGAATGTCAAAACGCATTAAATGAATTCCATCCAAGAGTTAAATAATTATCTGGGCAATATTGACCTGTACCTCCTGGATTTTATTCTGAAAGGGACGTTTGAAAATACTCGGGTTGTCCTGGACGCCGGATGTGGTGAAGGAAGAAATCTCTCCTACTTTTCGAATAATGCATATGATATCTATGGTATGGACCGTGAGCCACTTGCCATCAAAATGTGTCAGATGCGGTTTCAATCCTATCCGAAGGATCATTTTATTGTAGGTGATCTAGGTAAGATGATGTGGGATGATGGGATTTTTGATCTGGTCATTTCTTCAGCCGTTTTACATTTTGCAGAATCCCACACCCGCTTCTTCGACATGTGGGCGGAGCACACACGGGTGACAAAACAGGGTGGGCTGCTATTTTTGAGAATGGCGTCCCGGTGGGGCATTGAAAATCCGGGAACGGAATTCAATTTTTACCTGGATGATCAACTCCTGCAGGAAATGCTCGCATCAGGATGGGTACTGGTCTCACCCGTCAAAAGTGTATTGGTGGAGAATAAACGATCGATGTCGGCCATCTTACTTGAAAGACGGTAGTATGCGCAAAGCCTTCCTGCATACAGTAAATTGAGCCGAACCTGTGCCAACAAACTCGCCATCGGCTTCGATACCGGCTTTCTCAGCGATGGCAATAGCAAGTTGTTCAATGGAGCGGTATTGGACCCGCGCATCATCGATGCGCTTTCCTTTGCGTAACGACGGAAGATACGTCAGATAATCCCATAGAGACACATCTCCGATAATTACGAGGTCAAGCAATCCATCGGTAGGGTCGGCAAACGGAGCGATGGCTAATCCGCTCCCAAAATAGCGACCATTTGCAACAACAATGGCTTTGGCCTTGCCTGACCACGACCAATCGCCTGAAGTGCATTTGGCATCGATATTTTTGTAGAAAAGAAAAGTTTGAAGAATACTTAAGAAAAACGTCATGTCGGCTCCTAACCATTTTGAACGGTGATTCACCCTGTTCACCACAGCGGCTCCAATCCCGGCATCTGCAATATTAATATAGTACCGCTTCTCCCCGCCCTCCAAAGTGATTTCACCCAGATCAATTGAAGTGAAGGTTCCCTCTTTGATGGCTTCCATCAGTCCTGCTATGGAGGAAGTAACAGGCCAGGTTTTACCCCAGTCATTTGCCGTACCCTGGGGTAAGAGACCGGCGATTACCTCTGAAGTTCCGGCTTCCATTATACCCTGTACAACGTCGCTCATTGTCCCATCTCCGCCCACAGCAATTATGTGGGTACATCCTTCTTCTGCCAGGTTTTTTGCATTGATGCTGGCCATCCCGTGTTTTGTATAGACGACTTTGTGTGAAATTCCAGAAAAGGCAGAAAGATTATTGTCAATTTCCTTTTGAAATTTTTTTATCCTGCTACTACGACCGTGGACAACAAATCCGATATGTGGGCTAAGCGTGTTCATTGAACTACCAAGGTAATTATTTGTTGTATCATTATATATATACATCAAAGATAGACGCCTATGAAAGCTGTTTGGAAGGGAAAAGTATTGGCTAATAGTCAAAAAACACAAGTTGTGGAGGGAAACCATTATTTTCCTCCTGAGTCTGTAATGAAGGAATTTTTTAAGAAATCGGACACCAAGTCACAGTGCCCCTGGAAAGGGACCGCTCACTATTACACCGTTGAGGTTGATGGTGACCTCAACGAGGATGCTGCCTGGTTCTACCCGGAACCAAAGCCGGCAGCAGCAGAAATTCAAGACCACGTGGCCTTTTGGAAAGGGGTCGAAATAATAGCCGACTGATCATTCTTCAGATAATTGATCTTTCAGACATGTAATTTTGTCTATTTTTATATGAATGATCAAGCTTCAGGATGTTTCTAAAGTATACGGTGACCACCTTGCGGTAGATAAGGTGTCACTGGAAATAGGACGAGGCCAGAAACATGTCCTGATTGGCACAAGTGGTAGCGGTAAGACCACGTTGCTGAAAATGATCAACAAACTCGTTCCTAAATCCAGTGGTAAAATCTTCGTGGAAGAAAAAGATACAGACGACTGGGAGGATGTTGCGTTACGCAGGTCCTTCGGATATGTCATTCAGGATGTCGGTTTATTTCCACATTATACCATCGCACAGAATATCGGCATAGTCCCGGGCATTTTAAAATGGACTTCAGAGCGGGTCAAAGAACGTACACTGGAAGTTTTAGGAATGGTTGGGCTGACCGAAAAATTCCTGGATATGTATCCGTCTGAATTAAGCGGTGGTCAGCAACAGCGGATTGGTATTGCACGGGCGCTTGCTGCAGATCCATCGACGCTACTTATGGATGAGCCATTTGGTGCACTGGATCCCATTACACGATCAGATTTACAGGATGAATTCAGACAATTACGCGGGGTGGCGGAAAAGACCGTTATTCTGGTAACCCACGATATGATGGAAGCCGCCAAATTGGGGGAAGTGATTACGGTTCTTAACCAGGGCAGGGTTCAGCAAAGTGGAAGTTTGTTTGAATTGCTTTTTCGCCCGGCTAATGACTTTGTCAGGGGGTTTCTCGCGAATCAGCAGGATCAACTGGAATTGCATGCGCTACCCATTCGTGCTTTACTCCCCTGGTGTCAGCCTGTTTCTACACCTGAAAAGGAAATAAAACTAGCTGCATCTACTCCACTTTCTTCCCTGCCATCGGAAGAAGAGATTTATGTGCAGGAGGGTGAGGAAGCCTATCATTTATCTCGCCGGCAAGCCTTCTCACTTTACTACACGCATCGTCAGTCAATAATTGATAAACTTTTAAAAGACGATGGCAGCGTTTATTGATTTTATCATATCCAATAGAGAGGAATTGCTCGAACAGGTATTTGAGCATTTGTGGCTGACTATGATTTCCGTATCGCTGGCAACGCTTGTCGGCATCGGTCTTGGGATATGGATTACAAGAAAGAAGTCAATGGAGCGACCGGTTTTGTGGGTGGCCAATGGTGTTCAGACCATTCCTAGTATCGCATTATTAGGCGTCTTGCTGCCTCTTGTTGGAATAGGCCCGCTGCCTGCTATAATTGCATTGTTTCTTTACGGGTTGTTGCCAATCATTCGTAATACACACACCGGGATTTCGGGTGTTGATCCTGCTGTGAATGAAGCAGCCCGTGGAATGGGATTGTCAGACCGGCAGCGACTGCTCCAGGTTGAGCTTCCCCTGGCTACCCCGGTTATTTTTGCCGGAATCCGAACGGCCTTTGTGATCAACGTGGGAGTAGCGACACTTTGTGCACTTATCGCAGCAGGTGGATTGGGGGAATTTATTTTTCGTGGCCTGGCTACGAATAATCCGCAAATGATTTTAGCGGGTGCCGTACCAGCCGCAGGCATCGCGCTGCTATTCGATGCGCTTTTAGGGTTTTTTGAAAAGCATATTCATCGTTTGATTTGGCCGGTACTCGGTACTTTTTTGCTCTTGATTATTGCACTTTTTATGTACGAGAAGGGTATTTTTTCCTCTTCCGCGACGCATGTAACAGGCGGGTTTCCTTCTGAATTTATTGAGCGTGGAGACGGGTTGCCCGGACTGGATAGTGTCTATGACCTCAATCTTGAGATAAGGGAAATGGAAATAGGACTTATGTATGAGGCAGTACGCGGTGGAGAAGTGGATGTTATCAGC
Organism: uncultured Roseivirgaceae bacterium; assembly: GCA_964351425.1. GTDB lineage: Bacteria > Bacteroidota > Bacteroidia > Cytophagales > Cyclobacteriaceae > JAUILA01. The sequence continues at coordinate 5,886 of CAYGOW010000021.1, read as the reverse complement.
GGGTTCAGTACCGATGGAAGGATTGCCGCGTTTGATTTGACTTTGCTGGAGGATGACCAGCATTACTTTCCACCATATCATGCCGCTCCACTCATCAAAAAGCAAACATTGAATAAATATCCTCAGATAAGAGAGGCACTAGGTAAACTGGAGGGGCTAATTTCAGATTCTGCCATGTCCAGAATGAATTTTCAGGTAGACGAACTTCATGAGGACATTCATTTGGTGGCTGAAAAGTTTCTTAAAAGCCATGGGTTTACTACCAGCAGGAATCCGGCGGGAGAAGCAGACATTCGCATTGGCTCCAAAAATTTTACGGAAAGTTTTATCCTGGCCGAGATGTTTGCAATTCTGATCGAGAATGAAACAGGGCTGACGGCAGAGACACGACTTGGATTTGGAGGGACCAAATTGTTATTTGACGCGTTGGTTGCAGGTGAGGTAGATATGTATCCTGAGTATACCGGAACCGGATTATTGGTAATACTTCAGCCCTCAGATTCTATTCTTCATTCCCTGGACTATGAAAAGGAAGTAATATATAATTATGTCCAGGACGAGTTTGGGCGACAGTATCAGCTAGCCTGGTTATCTCCTCTCGGATTTAATAATACCTTCGCACTCATGGTGCGAAAGGAAGTGGCGCACAAAAACCAGCTGAAAACGATTAGTGATTTAAGTGAATTCAGCCGGCAATAATTATTTACAATGCTCTTTAAGATAGACATCGATTTCCTCAGCCCCCAGTTCCTTGGCCGTATTTAAATCCAGGCAACCATCGTATTTGTCACCCATGGCAATTTTTGCCAAACCACGCTGTAAAAACGATTCAGGGTCAGACGGATAAAGTTCGATACTGAAACTGTAATCTTTGACTGCGCCACTATAATCTTCAATTGCTGCCTTGGATAGTGCTCTGTTATCGAAATAGACAGGGTTGGTTTCATCCAGCTCTATGGCGCGTGTGTAATCTTCAATCGCAGCCTCGTGATTCTCCAGGTTGTACTGAACAACCCCACGCATATTATAGACATCCGGATCTTCATCAAACAAGGCAATTGATTTATTATAGTCTTCCAACGCCTTATCAAATTGCTCGAGTGCCGTGTAGGCCAACGCGCGGTTTTCAAATTTTACCGGATCCTCAGCATCCATTTCAATAGCTGTATTATAATCATTCATGGCCTCATCCAGCTGACCCAGGTTGTAGCGTGCCACACCTCGGTAAGAATATACATCGGCCTCCGTACCGTCCAGGTCAATTGATTTTGTATAATCATCAATGGCTCCGACGAATTCTTCCAGTTCGGCCCGAACAACCGCACGGTTAAAATAGGTATCCGGGTTTTCAGGGTCAAGATCAATGGCTTTTGAGAAGTCGAAATAAGCGCCTTGAAGATCGTCGATGTTATATTTGGCAAACGCCCTGCCGATATAGCCATCAACATTCTCCGGGTCAAGCTCAATGCCGGTCGAATAATCATCAATGGCACCCTGGTCATCACCCAGGTTGAATTTAGCATCCGCCCGGTTAATATAGGCTTCGGCAAATGAATCATCGAGTTCCAGGGCGTAATTAAAATCGCCAATGGCGCCATAGTAATTGGCCATCGCATTTCGAGCGATTCCTCGTTGGTTATACGCCTCCTTGTCACGGGGATTTTCAGAAATATGCTCCGTGAAGTAACCTATTGCGTCTTCGAATCGTTCTTCTTCCAGAGCCTTCACAGCTTTTTGAATGGGATTCTCCTGAGCCGTTGAAGTAAAGGATACGAGAAGTAAAAAAATGAGGCATGCATATGCAGCAGCCATATTATTGGGTATCTTCATGCAGCCAAATATAATGTTTTTTGGATTATATAAATATCCGAACAGATAATGTGCTTTATCAGAATTTGATCAGTAATTATTCCCTATGAAATACGCATCTATTGTACTCCTGTTTGCTTCCTTGGTATCCAATGTGGCTTGTGCACAGGAAGAGCAACAAATAATGGACTGGGAGAAGTACGATCCTCCGTCAACACTGGTTGTACCGGAGCATATCGTTAAACAGGCAAAATTCCCATTTATTGATGTTCATAACCATCAGTTTAACATGCCCAACCAGGATTTGAATGAACTGGTGGCCGATATGAATAATTTGAACATGCAGATTATGGTGAACCTGAGTGGCAGAGGCCGTGGTTCAGAGGAACACCTGCGCGGGGCACTGGCAAATGTTGAAAAAACGGCACCCAAAAGATTTATTGTTTTTACAAATATTAACCTGAACGGGATTGATGATCCGGACTGGACGGAAAGGACTGTTCGCCAAATAGAGCAGGACGTGGCGATGGGTGCTTCCGGGCTTAAAATTTATAAAAGCCAGGGGATGGATAATACCGATAGCCAGGGAAAGCGGATATCCATTGATGACCCAAGGATAGATCCGGTTTGGGCTAAATGTGGTGAGCTAAATATTCCCGTGTTGATTCATGCTGCCGATCCTAAATCATTTTGGGACCCGCATGACGAGAATAATGAGCGTTGGCTGGAACTTAAATTACGGCCTGGCAGGAAACGCGGGCCCGATAATCCTGCCCCCTGGGAGGAGATTATCGCAGAACAACACCATATTTTCGAGAAGCACCCTGAAACACTGTTTATCAATGCGCATCTGGGCTGGTACGGGAATGATTTAAAAACGCTTGGGGAATTGCTGGACAAGTTTCCCAACATGTATACAGAGATAGGTGCAGTCATTGCTGAACTCGGTCGGCAACCACGTATGGCCAAAGCATTTCTGACAGAATACCAGGATCGGGTATTATTTGGGAAAGATTCCTGGAATCCGGAAGAATATTATACCTATTTCAGAGTTTTAGAAACAGCAGATGAATACTTCCCATATTACAAAAGATACCACGCTTTCTGGAGAATGTACGGGCTGGATCTCGACGATGAAGTGCTTAAAAAGATTTATTATAAAAACGCATTAAAAATTATACCTGGGATTGATTCCACGCCTTTTCCTGATTAGGCACGATTATGGTTAAACGAATAGTTATGAGAAGAGAAGTAGTACGTTGGGGAATGTTAGTATTGACAATAGTTGTTATTGGCATGCAGGGTTGTACGCGCCCTGAAGAGGCGCCTGAGTTTTTAGGAGTGCGCAATATTAAGGTGAATAAGGTGGAAAAATCAACGGCTCATTTAAATGCCGAGGCCTATTTTCACAATCCGAATGATGTCAGGATGACCTTACGGAAAATCAATGTGGATGTCACCCTTGAAGGGGAAAAGATCGGAAGTATCGACCAGTCCATACGAATCAAAATACCGGCTGAATCGGATTTTAAAGTGCCATTGGATGCTACATTCAATATCGGAGATGTGGGCGTATTGAATAGCTTACTCGGCATGCTGGGAGGAAAAAAAATGAAAGTTCATTATGAAGGACACGTGAAAGTCACCATGCATGGTATACCTATGCGGGTTCCCGTGGACTATGAAGATGAAATAAGACTACGCTAAAGGAGAATGGTGCAAACCACCCGGCGATTTCGTGCACGGCCGGGATCTGAGTCGTTTGGTGAAACAGGTATTTGTTCACCGAAATAAACAATTTTCAACTGATCTTGTGGGATTCCCAATTCCATTAATGCGGCAGCCACTCGACTGGAGCGACGTTCGGATAATTTATTATTATAGGTGTCGGAGCCTTTTGCATCCGTATGACCTGCAATTTCGATCTTTGCACTAGGTGTTTTTCTCCAGACTTTATAAATGAGCTTAATCTCTTTAACTGCCTGTTCGTTCAGATCATACCGATCAAAATCGAAATGGACAATGCCCGTATGGACTTTTTCCTCTACCTCAAGTGGTTCGACCTCATTGAGTGGAATAGGGACGATTTCGGTGTCATCCGGGACTACAGCCAAATCCAGCGACTCGAAATGGTCATCCAGCCTGACGATTTGCTCGCCAAAGCTATGGAAGCTACCTCCTTCCAGGAACACCCCGGAATCAAGAATACCATCGGCCACATCGGCGATGGCAATTTTAATATGATATACTTCATTGGGGATCACCTTGTAATGAACTTCGAGTACTGTGGTGAACCCGTCAAACTGGGTATCATGGGGAGGAATTTCCTCTTCCTCCATATAGTGTTTGTTTTTAACCACTTTACGGTTTCGCACATCCCAGACAAATGGGTCAGTCGTATTATAATATGTATTGTCTATGTGGTATTTGCTGTTTCTTTCATTATTTACCGTATTAACGGTAATGGGCGTTTTGTTATCCGGAAGTCTGGCAAGATTAACCTTATTGGCATTTGGTCCGTCAAGGAAGAAAGCAAAAACATCGTTGAATTTTGAACCAACGTATTCCTGGTATTCTTCAGAAGCGAATACATACCGAAAGCTTAGATTTTCTGACGCAGTGACAAAGTCAAATTCCAGTACGGAGGCATCGTAGGTCCTTCCTCGGGCAATACCATCCAGATCCCTGTCTCCGGGGGCATTACTGGCCCATCCTGATCGGGGGGATTTATTGGGGCCGTGGATGAGCTGCACATGTCCTGAGGTCAGAACGATACCACTATCTATGCCCAATGCTTTACTAGTATGTGGGTAATAGGCAATGCCGTATGGGCTGCCGGAATATTTCACCTCTCCCACCAAAACCCCGTTGCCAAGAAGAATTTTCTTTACTAAGTAATCCGCTGAGAGTGTTGTATCTATTACTGTTTGACCCGATACATCGAGTGAAATGAGGCTCAAACAGGCAAGAAAAACAATATTACAAAGCCACGAAATGCGCACAAATTCAATGAGTTACGTATACATCCAATATAGTATATACCCCCAAGAGGGCCCTGGTAACCATTAAAATACAAAAAATTTGCGTCGAAATTACAGAAAAGATACGACGGGTCTTGATCTGATCAACGTAGTCGATTCTGCTTTAATGCCATAATGCGCCGGTAGGAAGCATTGATTCTATCCTCCGTCAACACCCCCTCATCTACAAGCTGCCTCATGATACCATGGACTGTATCAACCGTCCTTGCCGTACTTCCTTGAACATTATTGGCAAAAATAATCACATCAATTCCGGCCAAAAGGGCCATACGAATGGATTTTTCGAGTCCATAGTATTTTGTAATGGCCTGCATTTGCATGTCATCGGAGAATACTACCCCATCAAACCCGAGACTATCCCGCAAAAGACCCGTGACGATCGGATAAGAAAGGGTGCCAGGATTTCCATCCGGATCAAATTTTCGATTTACAATATGGGCCGACATGATAGCATCTACCCCTTCATGATTAATCAGATATTTATAAGGTTCAAGTTCTGCCGGTACCCAGGTATTCGTTACATCTGCGATACCCAAGTGGGTGTCATTCTCCGAACTTCCATGGCCGGGAAAGTGCTTTAACGCAGTAACGAGATGGTATTGGCGGTGAGTATTGATGACTACCTCGGCATGTTTCACTGTTTCCATAGGATCAGCAGAATAGGCACGCTCCACGCCCGCAATAATAGGGTTATCAGGATTAATGGCCAGGTCGACGACCGGGGCAAAATTAACATTGAACCCGAGTCCGGCAAGCGTGGCTGCCGTTAATTCTGCATAAAACTGCGTACTGTCTAAGGGTTGTTCACCCAGATAAGCAGCCGAGACACTTGGAGGAAAGCCATACTTAGGCTTTAAGCGGTTGACCCGCCCGCCTTCCTGATCAATCGCCATGAAAAGAGGAATCGATGCTTTTTGATGCATCTGCCATGTGAGTTGCTTCAAGGCAACATAGCTGTTTTTTGAAGCAATGTTTTTTTCAAAGAGAATGACGCCTCCAACGAGCCCGTCTTCAATTTCTTTCAGCAATGGGTCAT
>CAYGOW010000020.1:3502-19363 GCA_964351425.1 uncultured Roseivirgaceae bacterium | reverse complement strand
ATGATTCTGGTTTTCATTTCCACCCTCATTGCGATTCCCCTGGCCTGGCTGGGGATGGAGCAGTGGCTGCAGGACTACGAATACCGTGTCACGATCGCATGGTGGGTGTTCGGGATCACGATTGCCGGGGCCATGCTCCTGGCGATCGCCACCGTAAGCTACCAGGCTATCAGGGCAGCCAGGCTGAATCCGGTACATAGTTTACGGTCAGAGTGAGATTCAACTAAACTATACTGCACATAAGGACATTCCTGATCTGCTAATTACCCTTCATTACATTGTGGGGGGGGTATGTATTTGTTTTGATGGATTAAATGAGCATCTTGTTGATATTCAGGACATTTTTGGGATCAATCTTCATCAAGTAAGCCATGGAAACACAGGAATTTGTAAACGATCTTAATGATCGGTTTTTTAATGGAGAGTTATCCAAACTATTCCTTGAAAAGCTAGAACAGCTACCCGTCGACCGACCGGATGTCTTCGCATTTATTGAGCGAATGTTTGCTTACATCCATGCAACCGGAATTCCGGCAAGGGATATGAGCCTGATGCAAGCAGATATTCTTGGATCACTTCTGTCAAGAATTCTCCCGGGCGCATGGGAAGGCAGAGTCCCACCGATTACGGTAATGGGAAGGCACGCGGTCATAGATCAATATATCAAGTCCAATCCCTGGCGAAGTTCAAATGGTAAATCGATGCTGGATATTGGCTGTGGGTTTCCGCCTTATACCACCATAGAAACCGCCACTTTTTTCCCGGACTGGCACATAACCGGTGCGGACCCTTCCCTGCCGGTTTACCTGGTCCAGGATGAGGAGGGAAATTATGCAACACTTGATGAAAATAAATCATCTGTCTATTTTCAACCGGCCATTCCCACCGTTGAAAACTGGAATTCATTACTAAAAGATCCGGCTGCCACGAAAAAGCGATTTGAGGATTTATTGGTGGACCTTCTAAGTAAATCCAATGGGGAAAGTCATCCTGATCTTGAACACAACCCTATTAAAAATTATGAGCAGGAAAACCTGTCATTTATCAAGGGGGGCATTGGACAAATAGCTATCGAACCCAAGGATGTAATCCGCTGCTTTAATGTGCTTTATTATTTTGATGACAAATTCCTTGAAAATGCGCTTACCTGGTTTGCCAAAAATACCCGCGATGGCGGCATCGTGATCGTTGGGGGAGACTGGGCCGCCTCCACGGAATCTTATTATAATGTTTACAAGAAAGTGGGAGAAGAACTTGTGAACAAAGAATTCGCGTTTAGCCTTGACTGCGTTTGTCCTTTCGGTATCGTGACCTGGTACACGAATCATAATGATGATAGGCAAAAAGCTGAACTTGTTAATTACGTCAGGATTATTCGTGAGGATACCTCTTTCATGGAGGAGTTTTATGAGTTTCATGATGCCCAGCGTATTAAACACAAAATGTGCGCCCGGGACGAAGAAGGCTATTATGGAGATATTGATCCCTCCATCCAGCCGCAGGAATTGTGGTCAAATGTCAGTACGGTACTAAATGAATTAAATCAGGAAGGTTTCAACCAAAGAGCCGTTGATGTACTTCGAAACAAAGGATTGGACGCCAGGGTAAATGAAGTGGGACATATTGCGATCACGATCTAATCACAATCCAAGGTTTGCCCGTCATTGCTGTGATTCACTTAATATTCCAATATAAACTTCGCCAGGTTTTGGCCGGAATCGAGATTCAGTTTTTTGCGCAGGCGATACCGGGCTACTTCTACGCCACGCAGGGAAATACCCATCAGATTAGAAATCTCCTTGCTATCCATGTTTAGCCTCAGGAACGCGCATAGTTTATGGTCACCTGGGGTGAGTTCGGTAAATTCATTGGTCAGACGGCTGAGGAAGTCACCATGAACGCGATCAAAATGATATTCAAACTGCTTCCAATCTTCTTGTACCTTTAACGTGGAATCAATTTCCTTGATCAGGTGGTCGAGTGCTTTTCGGGTTTGGCCCACATCCCCTTTCTCCTTAATGGTCTTGATTTCTTCTTTAATATTTTCCACGAATTCATTTTTTACCACCAGGTTCATGGTGGACGCCGCCAACAAGTTATTTACATGGCGTAATTCGCCTTTGACCTTCTCTTCCTTTAAGCGCTTAAGTTCATCCTGTTTTTGTGATAATTCTTTCTCACGGTCAGCCTCGAGCATTTGCTCCTTTACTTTAAATTTTCGGTGCTGTAAACGGTATAGAAGTAAGATGCCGCCGATAAACAGTAAAATATATACCACAATGGCGGCGGTACTTTTATAGAAAGGCGGTGAAACAATAAGAGTAAGGGGTTGACTCGTGACAATTTCGCCCGCTTTATTTAGTGTTTGTGTATGGAATTCATAGGTGCCCTCGCTGATGTTGTTATATTCCTTGACAGGCAGACTGCTCCATGCGCCATACTCATCATCAAAACCTTTCAAATAAAAACGAAAAAGATTGCGGTTCATGTTATTGAAATCAAAGGAGGCCACTTTGATTTGCAGGATTTTGGCACCCTCTACCAGTCGAATCGGGTCAATGTTTTCCGGGTAGGCGTCAAAAGGCGAATGGGCAAATAACGCACTGTCTGCGTCGGTCAGGATAACATGGCTGATTCGTGGTTTTTTGTCTAATTCTATCTTGTTTTCCCGTGCAGGATCGTATCGGATAAATCCTTCATTGGCATTGATAAACACACCAATGGTAATATTTGTGGAGACATTCAACAGGTCATTGTTAAAAGAATGTCGCAGCAGGAATAGTGAGGAGGGAACGTATACATAATTATTCCGGCTCATTTGGCGGAAAAAGCCAACGGTGTTTTCAGTATATATGTGCACGTTCTTTTGCTCATCCTGGGCGAGATAATAGACCCATTCATTGCCAACTGCTTCTGAAAAAGCATCCGATTTCACGATTTCATCCGATACCTGATCCAGTTTATAGACCCCTTCTTCCGTCCCGATATAGATCTCGTCATCAATTCTGCTTAGAATAAGGTGACGTCTGACGGGCAGGTCAAGGGCATCTGAGACTTTTTGGACCTCCACTTGCGCGAGGTCGTCCGATAGGGTTAGTTTATACAGGCCTTTATAAAACTGGCCGACCCAAATCCGACCCTGTTGGTCTTCCTCGAAGAAACGGCTGGATTCGCTAAAACCGGTGATTTTCTGAACACTTTCAAGCACATCATTCCCATTGATACGAAAAAGATGAATACCTGAATAAGTACCCCCGATGGCATAGGCCGGGTTGGCGCGTAATTGTTTTACCTCCCAGAGTCCATCTGTGGAGGCACAACGCTTCGCCTGCCCATTTTCGAGCATGAACAAACCTGTATGATGGCCGGCGTAAAGCCTGTTATTTATACGCTGCATGCCGTAAGCAGGCCCCTCTGTTCCAATAATGAATGTGCTTTCGGCACCGCCTTTTTCCAGGAAGTAAATTCCGTTTGAGGTCGTAAAGTAGGTGCCCTCTTCCGTTTCAAAGGCTTCATACCCGCTTCCCTGGAGGTTAATTTCCTGGCTGATCAGGCGTGAAGCGGAATTGATATCCACCAGGGCAATGCCATTCTGCATGCCTACCCATAAATTGCCAGAATAATCCTGAAAAGTAGTCAGGCAGGCATTGGTTTGTAAACCATCTTCGGTGGTGAGATTTTCGAAAGTACCTGTTTGCGTATTAAACAGAAACAGGCCGGCTCGTTGGGTGGTGATCACAAGTCGCGCGTCGGACAGTTCTGCGACATGGTTGACATATGTACCCTGGAGGGCCTTTGCCAGGTCCAAGTGGGCTTCTTCTACCCCCAGGGAGGTAGAAAATTCTATGTCTCCTGAATTGTAAAATACAAGATAGCCTTCATTGTCTGGAATTATTCCGGAAACGATTTCACCAGATTGCTTTTGTGGAAAGGCATAGGTCATTTCCAAACCATTCATTTTAAACACCCTGCCTTCAGGCGACTGGACGAATAGTTGGTGATGCACGGAGAATGCCCTGTTGAAACCGCCTTCCCGTTTGATCACGGCCACAGATTCTCCAGAATAAACATAGATGGCCTGAAAAGTGCAGAAGTAAACCTGGTCATCATGCAAGAACACGTCCCATACCTCGTCAAAATCACGATCCCCGGCCGGAATCCTATCAAGAAGAGATACGTAGTTCCAGTCGTTCTCAAAATAGCCGAAATCACCCTGCGACCCAACATATAACCTGTCGTTTGTTTCATCGAAAGCGAGTGACCGCTGCTTTTTACCCGTATTCATAGCATACCGTTGCCATTCGATACCATTGTAGGAGAGGATACCCAGGTTATTGGCCACATACAAGTGCATGTCCTGATTTTGCGCAAAGTCAATATTTTGAATACCTGCCTGATAATCATCAGGAGTGAAATTAAGAATAGGATACTTTCCAATCTGAGCCAGTCCCTGGGAGTAGAAAAGGACCAAAATGAATAATATAGTACACCGTTTTCGGCCGAGTCCAAAATTATACATGAGCAAGTGGTTGTTGGGTAAATATAGCCAAATTAAGGATTTAAGACCCATTTCATAGTCCAGTTGTTGTGGTGTTCAAATATAATTGACGTAGTTTAATTTTTGGAATAGTGGTTAATTTACAACAAATTGAGGGTAAAATAACATAGCATTTCGAAAACATGGGACGACTAAAAGCGGTTCTACTGCAAACGATTGCAAATTCATAAACAAACAGCCCTGTTACTATGAAAAGAATTTATTTACTGGTAGCTCTTCTGCTGGCCTCATCTGTTGTATTTGCACAGGCTGATAAGGTAAGTGTTGTGCAGAATGAGAATGGCATGAAACTTCAGGTTAACAATGAAGACTTCATGATCAACGGAATGAACTGGGATTATTTCCCGGTTGGGACGAACTTCAACTACAGTTTATGGAAGCAGCCGGATGACATTATTAAGGCAGCATTGGACAGGGAGATGTCAATGCTTCAAAATATGGGTGTCAATGTAATACGCCAATATACTGGCGTTCCGGCAAGATGGATCACCTACATCTATGAGAATTATGGAATCTATACTATGCTTAACCATGCCTTCGGACGATACGGGGTTACCCTGCCAGGAGGGGCATGGATGGGTAATACCGAATACGCAGATCCGCGGGTGAGAAAATTATTGCTCGAAGAAGTAACCCAAATGGTCGACGAATACAAAGACACACCAGGGTTGTTGCTTTACCTTTTGGGGAATGAAAATAACTACGGATTATTCTGGGAAGGGGCAGAGACGGAGGATATTCCTGTCCAGGACAGAAAATCAACAGAGCGCGCAATCGCCATGTACAAGTTGTTTAATGAGGCAACACTTGCGATGAAAGGAGTAGACGCCTCACTTCCAATCGCTATGTGTAACGGGGATTTGCTGTTTCTGGAAATCATCAAAGAGGAGTGTAAGGACATTGACATCTTTGGAACAAATATGTACCGGGGCGTTTCGTTTGGAGATGCGTTTGAGCGAGTACGCAATGAATTAAACAAGCCTATCCTGTTTACTGAATTTGGAGCGGATGCCTTCAATGCCGTAGAGAATCAGGAAGATCAAAAGGCGCAGGCATACTACATGGTGGGCAACTGGCAGGAGATTTATGCCAATGCGTACGGCATGGGGAAAACAGGAAATTCCCTCGGCGGTTTTACCTTTCAATTCAGTGATGGCTGGTGGAAGTACGGACAAACGACCAACCTTGACATACACGACAGCAATGCCTCATGGGATAATGGAGGCTACACACACGATTATGTAGAAGGAGAGAATAACATGAATGAGGAGTGGTTTGGTATTTGCGCCAAAGGCCAGACCGACCCGCGGGGATTATACGAATTGTACCCTCGGACAGCCTATTATGCCCTGAAGGAGGCCCACGCCTTCGATCCTTATGCTCCGGGGAATACTTTGGCTGATCTGAATGATTATTTCGCCACGATCAATTTGATGGAAATGATGTTGCAGGCCAGGAGTGATAAGGCAGCCATGGAAGGCGAGAAAAGCAAGTTATTGCGTGTAAGCGACATCCGGGCGGAGTTCACCACATTTTATACCGACGGAAAACTCATTACGACACCTGAAAGTCCGGATCCTGATGATCCAACTGCCCTGCCAAATAAATTAGGATTTGATAACATGGAATCCTTTTATGTTGGCGTCGAAGCAAATCCCACCTCGAATATTCGGGCAAATGTTTCATTCAACATCCTGGGGAATGTTGCCCAAAACCCAATCAATGAAATCTTTTATGAAAATCGTGGACGACCTGTGGCTGTATTAACGCCAACCGGTAATGCGGTGGTAGACGCGTTAACCAGGGTCCAGGTGTACCAGGCAGATTACAGCTGGAACAATGAATATTTCAACCTTGTCGGGTTTTACCGTACCGGCCATTATCACTGGGGGTATGAAGGGGACTTTTTCGGTCTTTATCCGGAAGCCAACTACGGACCCAACATAGATATTTACAATGGATTAGCGCCCAATGGCCTAGAGATTGAAGGCAAAAAATTCCTTAAGGGATTTAAGCTTGCGTATGGTAGTCAGTTATGGTGGGGCGCCAACCCGGCTTTGTTGCTGAAGTATACAAAGGAATTAGGGGCATTTAATGTGACAGGAATTTTTCATGAAGACCTGGATGAGCCCGGAACAGCCGTCAGTTCGATCGCAGTTCCTCAACCCAGAACGAGAAGAGCGACCGTATACGTGGAGACATCGATTGGCAACCTGAATATTGAAGCAGGAGGTATATGGGGTGGACAACCACTTGTGGGCAGGGAATTCCAGTTCACCAGGGGGAGTGAAGGCGACTATGAGGTGTATGTAGATAAAGTTCAGGATTCAGATACCTGGGGAGGAAAAGTCAAACTCTCCTATTCAGCGGGTAGGATAAACTGGTATGCGCAGGCAGCCTCTATGGGTTTGGTGGCTAATGGAGGTGGTGATTACACCCAAACCTTCACCGGGTGGCGACTTAAAGACAGCGGCAGTGGAAACCAGAATAATTTCCTGACTGGTTTTACGGTGACAATGGGCAAATGGCAGGTAGCGCCAAATTTTCTCTGGCAGAAACCATTGGTAGATCCGATGCCTGACGACATTACAAATCCCGGAAGGCTTAGAAATATTTTGGATGATCCGTTTGTTGTCCGGTCTAACCGGGAGACGATTGGCGGAGAGATTTTGCTAACGTTTGATCCTACACCAGGGACCTGGATGTACGAATGGGACAATGACCGGGCAGAAGATGCCCCGATAGCAGCCAGTCTTGGCTTTGTTTATCGCCATTTACCGACGAATATGGATGCCGCGGTTATTTTCCCCGGAACAGGACGGGTACCACAGGCGGCAGACGGAACGCCACCCGCACTTGACTTGTGGGAGGTTAATGCACGCATCGTGTCAAAAGTAAATCCGGAATTAGGAATAATCGCGAACCTGTATGGTGGAAATGGCCAGGGCAATGGCCCGGATACCAGGTCCATTGAACGTTATGGAGGTGATGTAAGAGTGCTCTGGAAAACCATGAAACTTTCGACACACCTGAAATTCAATGACTGGGGACCTTTCGATTATCACCGGGATTTTAACCTGACCTTCCCTCTGCAGATAATGGCGGATATATCTACCTCCGTAGCCAAGCAGGACTGGTTTATCTTACCAAGCACTACCCTGGGAATGCGCTTTACCTGGCGATCGCTTAATGAGTTTTCTCCGAGGTACCTTCCAAATGTAGCCGAAGAATTTGCCAACGCACCGGTGATAAGTCCGGTGGGTTTCCCGAATGGAAATGAATGGGAACTGCGGACGTATGTACATATAAATATTGGGAAATAAGAATTAGAGACCATGAAGAAATTTAGTTATATAAAATCAGGCATTGTCATCTCCTTGTGTTGTTTTGGAGCGATGCTCACGAGCTGTGAGCGAGGCGTATCTGATGACGTAGACTTCGCCAAATTTCCCACACGGCCGGAAGTGTTTATTGACGGGTTTAGCGGAGGATTGGAATATCTGCCGTTTGACGGATCCAAACCGGATGCTTTCAGTGTGGATAATCAGATTGTTTATGAAGGCAGTGCTTCCATGCGATTTGACGTGCCCAATGAAGGGGATCCTGCCGGGTCGTATGCGGGCGCTATATTTCCTGATTATGGAGGCCGCAATCTGACAGGCTATGATGCACTTACATTTTGGGGCAGGGCAACCAAGTCAGCCGTCATTAATGAAATTGGCTTTGGGAATGATTTTGGCGACAGTAAATATCAGGTTGTTATAAATAACCTCCCAATAAGTACCGGGTGGAAAAAGTACACCATCCCAATTCCGGATCCTTCTAAATTGGTAGTTGAAAGAGGGATGTTTTGGTATGCCGAAGGGCCCGAGGATGGTGCGGGGTATTCTTTTTGGGTAGATGAAGTAAAATTCGAAAAACTCGGAACCGTAGCTCAGCCAAGGCCTGCCATTTTCAACGGAGAGGATGAATCCATTCAGGCATTCATTGGGGTAAATCTCACCATGGGTGGTCTCACGGAAACCTTTAACCTGGCAGATGGTTCGAATCAAACTGTTTCTCCGGCACCATCGTACTACACCTTCAAATCTACCAATCCGGACGGAGCAAGGGTAAATGAAATTGGCGAAATAGCCATTGTTGGAACGGGTACTGCGGTTATAACCGCCACCTTGGCCAATGTACGCGCGGCAGGTTCCCTGACCATTGAATCATTAGGTAATTTTATTGCTGCCCCGGTACCGACAAGGGATCCGGCCAACGTAATTTCCATATTCAGTGATGCCTACACCAACGTACCGGTGGATTTCTACAATGGCTTTTTTGCCCCGTTTCAGACAACACTGGGGGGAGCTGGTTTGTCCATTAACGGAGACAATATCATTCGGTATTCCGATTTGAATTTTGTGGCCACGGAATTTAAAAACCCGACAGTCAATGCTTCTGCCATGACGCACCTGCACGTGGATATTCAGATTGAAAATCCCATCAATGCAGGGGATTTTATAACAATTGAGTTAGGTGATTTTGGACCCGATGGTGCCTTTGGCGGCGGTGACGATTCGAGTGGCAGGGTAACAATAACAGAGAATGACTTGTCAACCCGCACCTGGATCAGCCTGGATATTCCACTGGCCGATTTTGGTCTGTCCAGCAGAAGTAATCTTGCTCAGATATTTTTTATCACGGATGGTACCGCCACAAACCTGCCGGGCACCATCACTGAAATTTTAGTGGATAACATGTATTTCTATAAATAAAATGAAGATGACAGGGACAGAACATAAAAGAATAAGCCTTCTTTCAGGATCACTGGTATTCCTTCTGGCGATTATCTTTTCCTCATCCGGATGTGAAGATGATACCCAAACCGTGGTAAACTTCAACCGTTTGGTGATGTCGGATGAATTTGAGACTGATGGCGCGCCCGACAGCGACTTGTGGACTTTTGAAATTGGAACCGGGCAAAACGGATGGGGTAATAATGAATTGCAATACTATACCGACAGAACCGAGAATGTACAAGTTCAAAATGGCTTCTTATTGATTACTGCTCGTCGTGAGAATTATGAAGGATCTTCCTACACATCGGCGCGTATGATTACGAAAGGGAAATTCGACCAGACCTATGGACGATTTGAGGCCCGTATGAGGCTGCCTTATGGCCAGGGTATGTGGCCGGCGTTCTGGATGCTTGGCGCGGATATCGACTCGAATCCCTGGCCGGGAGCAGGTGAAATTGATATTATGGAGTACCGTGGCCAGGAACCAACCGTTGTGCTCGGCAGTGTCCACGGTCCCGGGTATTCGGGGGGAGAAGCCGTTACCAAGCGCTACTCACTGCTGAATGATCGATTCGATACAGGGTTCCATGTTTTTGGCATTGAATGGGGTGAAGATTATGTGAACTACTACGTCGATGATGTACTATACAATCAAATTACTCCGGACGATGTGGATGGAGAATGGGTATTCAACAAGCCATTTTACATCTTAATAAATCTAGCCGTTGGTGGATCCTTTGTCGGGTCTCCAAATAGTGAAACAGTCTTTCCTCAAACCATGCTGGTTGATTACGTGAGGGTTTATCAATAAGAATAAGAAACTATACAAAAAGAACCATGAAAGTACTACTCAAAAACATATCACTGATTGCCATTTCCTTACTGGCGATCTATTTTCTTGGCTGTTCGGAAGACGATGAAGGTAGCCTGCCTGAAGTCACTGCCGGATTCACGCAGATAATCAATCAGGAAACCGGTACGGTTACATTCTTCAATACCTCCGAAAATGCGGACAGGTATGTATGGGATTTTGGGGATGGTGAAACATCCACGGAAATCAATCCCATCAAGACCTATGCGAATGGATCGTATACCGTCAGTTTGGAAGCGATCAACGTGGCCGGCGTATCGGATACATTCGAGGATACATTTACCATACAGGTACCGGAGCAGGTTTCTTTGCCCATCACATTTGACAATGTGAATGTCGCCTATACCCCAACCACTTTTGGCGGCACTTCATTTGAAATTGTAGCCAACCCGGATCTCTCTGGTTCCAATGACAAGGAAACAAGTGTAGGGGCAATTACGAATGCAGGCGCAGAATTTGAAGGACTGTTTTTTGATGTAGGAACGCCTATTGATTTAACCAGCGAAAAAACGATTTCAATGAACTTCTGGGCGGATGATGCAGTGGATGTTCTCCTTAAGCTCGAAGAAGGAACTGGCGCTGCAGTTGAAACGACGGCCAGTCATGGAGGAACCGGTTGGGAGATGATTTCATTTACGATGGCTTCATCCGATCAATTTTCACGACTAACACTATTTGTAGATGGTCCCGGGACAACCGCCGGTACTTTTTATATGGATGATATCATGCAGGGTACCGCCGGTGGTGGTGGACCAATTCTTCCAACAGCACCTGCGCCCGTTCCGTCCCAGGCTGCGGAAGATGTTATTTCTATTTACAGCGATGCCTATACAGACGAACCGGTGGAAGGCTTTAACTTCTATGGTTCGGCAGCTTTCGAAGAAGTTGACTTGTCCGGAGACGCGGCACTGAAATACACGCTTGTAGATGGTGATGGCGGGAACTTCCAGGTTATTGAATTTGGAGGAGCCAACCAAATTGACGCTGCAGCGGCAGGCATGACTAATTTCAGCTTTGATATCTGGTTCCCTAACGAACTGGATGCCAACTCGGAGTTCCTGATGAAAATCGTGGACATTCCCGGAAGTTCTTCGGAAGGATCGATCAGGATAGATGCCTCATCTTCACCGGCCATCTCACAAGGATCATGGCTTGAATTTGATATTCCGTTAACAGAGCTAGCGGCAAATGGCCTGGCCGGTACCAGCAATATCCAGCAAATTGTGATTGATTTACTCAATTCAGGAGAAGTATATATTGACAACATCTATTTCTATAAAACCTCTTCCGGAGGTGGCGGACCAATCCCTCCTAATACACCCGCGCCTGTACCTACCCAGGCAGCTGCAGATGTGATTTCGATTTACAGCGATGCCTATACGGACCAGCCAATTGAAGGCTTTAACTTCTACGGGGCCGCCGCTTTCGAGCAAGTAGATATTTCCGGTGATGGAGCGTTGAAGTATACGTTTGCGGAAGTAGATGGCGGTAACTTCCAGGTAATTGAGTTTGGCGGTGCCAACCAGATTGATGCCGCAGCAGCGGGGATGACCCATTTCAGTTTTGATCTTTGGTTCCCCAATGAGTTGGATGAGAATTCGGCGTTCCTGATGAAACTAGTGGATATACCTGGGTCAGCCTCTGAAGCGCTGATCAATATTAATGCCTCTTCTGATCCTGCCATCGCGCAAGGCTCATGGCTCGAATTTGATATTCCATTTACGGAACTTGCCGCTAACGGACTTGCCGGAAGCAGTAATATCCAGCAAATTGTGATCGACCTGATTAATTCGGGAGAAGTATACATCGACAACATCTACTTCTATAAAACTTCTTCCGGAGGAGGCGGACCAATCCCCCCTAATACACCGGCACCTACGCCTACCCAGGCAGCGGCAGATGTGATCTCTATTTACAGTGATGCCTACACGGATGTTCCTTCTGAAGGATTTAATTTCTACGGGGCTGCTGCTTTTGAGCAAGTAGATATTTCCGGTAACAGCGCGCTGAAATACACGTTTGCTGAAGTAGACGGAGGCAACTTCCAGGTGATTGAGCTTGGGGGTGCTAACCAGATTGATGCCGCGGCAGCGGGCATGACCCATTTTAGTTTTGATCTGTGGTTTCCTAATGAACTGGATGAGAATTCTGAGTTCCTGATGAAACTGGTGGATATCCCCGGAGCTTCCTCTGAAGCACTTATTCCGGTAAATTCCACTTCGAGCCCCGCCATTGCGCAAGGCACCTGGCTTGAATTTAATATTCCATTTTCGGTATTGACCAGTAACGGGCTTGCTGGCAGCAGTAATATCCAGCAGATTGTCGTGGATTTGGTCAACTCCGGGGAAGTCTATATCGATAATATTTATTTCTATAAAACGTCTTCCAGTGGTAGTTCAAGCATCGTAGATATACCTTTCAATGATGCAGCATCTGTAACCAATTGGGTACGGTTGGCCGATGCTAATAGCGATGAAGCGGCAATTGAATGGATCTCTGATGCGGGTGTCGAAGGTGGAGCCATGCAGATTTCCGGCACCAATCCATCAAGCGCTGCGGGTAAAGCCTATATATTCCAGCTGGATGCCACCGATTTGAATTTTGACGGAGCAACCAATGTGCAACTGACGTTTGATATTAAACTTGCAGAACCACTGGTCGCTGCAGTAGTACATCTGCAAACAAATATTCCTGGCGTGGGTGTGGTTAATAACTATGATCTACAAGGCAAAGGCCTGGTGGAAGGAACCTATACCACGTTTACGATTGATTTCGCAGGAGTAGACCCGTCGGCAACCACCTTCATGATACACTTCAATATTGCCAGTGGCGCGGTAGAAGGTGCTGGTGGAAAAGTTCTGATCGATAATATTAAACTCGTTAAGAATTAAAAACAGTTGTAATACGGACTGATGACATTATGTTGTCGGTCCGTATTATTTTTAACGATCCATTGAGTAACCAAGGAAGTTCAACGAAGCACGGAAAATCAGGAAGCGAAGCCTGATTAAAATAATTAGTCACTCTTCCGTAACTTGCCTTCCCTAAGCCATTGATACGTAACTAATGACACAAATCCCGACAAACAAAATTCAGCTAAGCGAAGCACGAATTGATAATGAAAATTATTATCAAATCTCCAACATAGATGCCATGCGGCCTTTTTTCATGAGCATTGTAAGTGATTCAAACCACTGGATGTTCATTGGCAGTAATGGCGGATTAAGCGCGGGTAGAAAAAATAGCGATTTCGCATTATTTCCGTACTATACGGATGATAAGATCATTGAGAACGCCGAAAATACGGGTAGTAAATCCATTTTTATTCTCGAGAAGAATGGCGAAAAAAAGGTTTGGGAACCCTTTTCAATCCGGTTTTCCCATATGTACAGGACCACAAGGAATCTGTATAAGAGTGTCTATGGAAACAAGGTGATCTTTGAAGAAATAAATCATGACCTGGATCTCACGTTTCGTTACCGATGGAGTTCGAGTGACACGTATGGCTTTGTTCGAACTTCGCAACTTCAGAATGGCGAAAAAGGTGACGTGCGTATTGCAGTACTTGACGGCATACAAAATATCATGCCTTATGGCGTGGGTGCGGCCTTGCAAAATCAAAGCAGCAACCTGGTAGATGCCTACAAGAGGAATGAATTAATGGCTGAAAGCGGCATTGGAATTTTTGCCCTGAGTGCCATTATTGTTGACAAAGCGGAACCAAGTGAAGCATTGAAAGCGAATGTGGTCTGGTCACTCGGCATGGATAAACCGCAGTACCTGTTGTCTTCCTTGCAACTGGATACATTCCGTAAGGGACATTCGATCACAACCGAAGAAGATGTCAAGGCAGAAAGAGGCGCGTATTTTATATCCGGGGAGATATCATTACCTGCCAGTTCTCAAAAAGAATGGATGATAATCGCGAATGTGAACCAAAACATTTCATCCATTACGGAGCTATCTGAAAAGATTAAAAAGGAGAACAATCTGAAGGCAGAGTTGATTGCTGATATCAGTAAAGGAACGAAGCGACTGATTGAGCTAAATGCTTCCTCTGATGCCTTGCAATTATCGGAAGACAAACGCAGGAATTCCAGGCATTTTTCCAACACCCTTTTCAATATAATGCGCGGAGGGATATTTGATAGTGATTATCAAATTGAGAAGAAGGATTTAATGAATTACCTGGCCAATGCCAACAAGGAAGTTTATCGTACAAGTGCTGAGTCACTGGAGTCATTACCGGGAGAATTTTCACTTCCTGAGCTGATGAAGGTGGTGTCTGCGACTGAAGACAAGGCACTCAAAAGGCTTTGTTATGAATACCTGCCATTAAAATTCAGCCGGCGACATGGAGATCCCAGCAGACCGTGGAATCAATTCTCCATTAATACAAAAGATGAGAACGACGGGTCAAAAATCCTTGATTACGAAGGGAATTGGCGCGACATCTTCCAGAATTGGGAGGCACTGGCCCACTCCTTCCCTGAGTTTACCGATGGCATGATTTTCAGGTTTTTAAATGCTTCAACGTTTGATGGCTATAATCCTTATCGGATCACCAAGAATGGCATTGATTGGGAAAGGATTGAACCGGATGATCCCTGGTCTTACATCGGATATTGGGGAGACCATCAGATTATCTATCTGCTGAAGTTTTTGGAATTTTCCGAAGACCACTATCCAGGGAAGTTAAAGGGGTTTTTCAATGAAGACCTCTTTGTATATGCCAATGTTCCTTACAGAATTAAGCCATACGAGGACCTGTTGGCTGATCCTAAGGATACCATTGAATTCGACCATTCCGTCGATACAAAAATAATGGAAAAGTGGCCCAGCCTTGGGGCTGATAGTGCCCTGCTGGAAAATCAAAGCGGTCAAATTCATCAGGTAAACTTTGTTGAGAAGATTTTGGCGACCACACTGGCCAAAATGTCCAACTTCATACCCGAAGCCGGTATCTGGATGAATACCCAGCGTCCGGAATGGAATGATGCCAATAATGCGTTGGTTGGTAATGGTGTCTCGGCCGTTACACTGTATTACCTCATCCGGTTTTTCAAGCTCATGAAAAGTCTGACCTCGGGAACCAAAGGGGAAACGGTCGGGATCTCCAAGGAACTTCATGAATTTTTCCAGCAGGTTATAGACGTATTGGACAAGCACAAGGAATTGTTGTCCGGTGACATCAATAACCAAGACCGAAAACAAATCGTGGACGGCCTGGGAATTGCCGGGGGCGCGTACCGGGAGAAGATATATACCCATTCCTTTGGCGGTAGCAAGCAGGATATAGACCTGGAAGATCTGACTGCTTATTCGGATTTGTGCCTTCGCTACCTGGAGCATACGCTTCGTTCCAATAAGCGATCAGATAATCTCTATCATGCGTACAACCTAATGTCCCTGACCGCGGATGATGGAATAGCCGTATCTTATCTCAGTGAAATGCTCGAAGGTCAGGTAGCGGTACTGAGCAGTGGTCATTTATCCTCCGAAGAAGCTCTGCATGTACTGGATGCATTAAAAGCCAGTGATTTGTTCAGGGAGGATCAATACAGCTACCTGCTTTACCCGGAAAAAGAATTACCCGGATTTGTCGAGAAGAATAATATTCCCGCCTCCTCGGTGGACAATTCTGCCCT
>CAYGOW010000020.1:0-3492 GCA_964351425.1 uncultured Roseivirgaceae bacterium | reverse complement strand
AGAAATTAGTGGAGGACAACAATACACAAGTAATAGAAAAAGACGTGAAGGGGGCTTATCATTTCAATGGTTCGCTGAAAAATGCGGGAGACTTGAATAAACGACTGAATGAAATGGCAACCAGCGGGAAATATGAATCTCTGGTTCAGTCAGATAAAGCACAGGTGCTCGGGATATTTGAAGAAGTGTTCAATCATAAAGCCTTTACGGGCAGGTCCGGTACTTTTTATGGGTATGAAGGGCTGGGGTCCATTTACTGGCACATGGTATCCAAACTCCTCCTGGCTACGCAGGAGTGTTGTCTGACTGCCATTCACGAGGGTGCCAGCGATGAGGTAGTTGGCCGATTACTGGAACATTATTACGAGATTCATGCAGGAATAGGGGTCCATAAGTCACCTGAACTTTACGGAGCGTTCCCCACCGATCCATATTCTCATACACCTAAAGGAAAAGGGGCACAGCAACCAGGGATGACCGGCCAGGTCAAAGAAGATATTCTTTGCCGGTTCGGTGAACTTGGCATTGCGGTGGAGGATGGAAAACTCGTCTTTGATCCTACGATGTTGAAGAAAGAGGAGTTTTTGTCTCAGGCGGAGGTTTTCAATTATGTAGACCTTGACCAGGAATGGAAGGAACTTGAGGTAGCGGAAGGGTCCATGTGTTTTACTTATTGTCAGGTGCCTGTTATTTATAAGGTTGGAGATCACGCCTCCATACAAATAACCAGGAAGGATGGATCAGAGCGAAGTATCGAAGGAAATACGCTGGATTCGTCTACCAGTGATCGTATTTTTAAGCGTAGCGGGGAGGTAAGTAAGATCATTGTAACCGTAAATCCGGACAAGTTAAAATAATGTGCAGGGTTGGAAGCTGAAGATAAAATAACCTGATAAACATTCTGTACTATGAAGTTTGCCAATTATTTAATTATTGCAGGAACGCTTTTTTGTGTTTCTTGTACGCAACAACAGAGTCAAGATAATCAAACCGAAACGAGCAACAGCCAAGAAGTGACAGCAAAAGATATATTAGGAAACCCTGCCTACCTCGCCATATCCTATGGCGGCTACCGGGAGAAATCAAGGGATATTCAGCCTACGGTAACAGAACTTAAGGAAGACATGAAAATTTTGTCGGCAATGGGGGTGAAAATTTTACGCACCTACAACGTGCAATTACCGCATGCCTCCAATGTGCTGAAAGCCATAAGCGAATTGAAAGAGGAAGACACTTCCTTTGAAATGTATGTGATGCTTGGCGCATGGATTGACTGCAAGAATGCCTGGACAGATGAGGCACCGGACCATAACGTGGAAAGTGAGCAGAATGAAGGGGAAATTGCCCGAGCGGTGGCCCTGGCTAATCAATATCCTGATATCGTTAAAGTACTCGCAGTGGGCAACGAAGCCATGGTTAAATGGGCTGAAAGCTATTATGTACAACCCGATGTGATCCTGAAATGGGTGACTCACCTCCAAACCCTGAAGAAAAAAGGGGAGTTGCCGAAAGATCTGTGGATCACCTCTTCGGATGATTTTTCTTCCTGGGGCGGGGGAGATCCGCTCTATCATACAGAGGCTCTTGAAAATCTGATCAAGGCAGTGGACTATATTTCCATGCACACCTATCCCTATCACAATACGCATTATAATCCGGCATTTTGGTATGTGCCGGAAGAGGAGGAATCACTATCTGAAATTGAAAAAATCGATGCCGCCATGGAGCGGTCGGTTGAATTTGCCAGGGCGCAGTATCAGGCGGTTTCGGAGTATGTAAAAAGTCTTGGCGTAAATAAACCAATTTATATTGGCGAAACAGGTTGGGCGACGGTTTCGAATGGCCATTACGGGCCAAATGGATCAAAAGCCACAGATGAATATAAGCAAGGATTGTATTTCAAACAGATGCGCGAATGGACAAATTCTGCGGGCATTTCCTGCTTTTATTTTGAAGCATTTGATGAGCAATGGAAGGATGCACATAATCCCAAAGGCTCGGAGAATCATTTCGGACTTTTCACGCTGGACGGCCATGCAAAATATCCGTTGTGGGACGCCGTGGATAAAGGCGTGTTCAGTCAGTTATCCAGAGGCGGCAAACCCATAACCAAATCGTATAAGGGAGATTCAATTGCCTTATTCCGGGATGTGTTGGTGCCACCCACAGTACGAGAAACCCAAATTGAGCAATGAAAGGTTACATAAAGTATGTCGTTATTCTAGGTTCCCTATTTATGGTAAGTGGCTGTAATTCAAAAGTCGAAAAACTGGAAGCAGAAGTTTTTGAAACTTCTGCCAGTGGTCATCAACTGGAGAAGCTCACTGAGTTTGCCGAGCAAGAGGCGGCACCTGTCATCCGGATAATTCCGGAAGAGGAGCATCAAACGATCACCGGCTTTGGCGGATCTTTTACCGAGTCATCGGCGTATTTGCTGAATCAGCTAAGCACCGCAAACCGGGAGCGAATTATTGAAGCCTATTTTGGTGACACCGGCGCAAAGTATTCACTGACACGCACGCACATGAATTCCTGTGATTTTTCTCTTGATCACTATTCCTACGCACCGGTGGAAGGCGACATGGAGCTGGAGCATTTCTCCATAGACGAAGACATGGACGACATCATTCCCATGATTAAAGAGGCCATGGCTAAATCCACCGACGGATTTAAAATAATATCTTCTCCCTGGACGGCTCCGCCCTGGATGAAGGACAACAAGGACTGGCGTGGCGGGAAATTGCTTCCGGAATATAATGATACCTGGGCCTTGTTTTTTTCAAAATACGTGGATGCCTACAAAGCGGAGGGGATTGATATCTGGGGCTTTACAGTGGAGAATGAGCCGCTGGGGAATGACAGCAACTGGGAAAGTATGAACTTCTCACCGGAAGAAATGACCAGCTTCGTTCAAAATCACCTTGGACCTACGCTGGAAGCCAATGGCAAAGGAGATGTAAAAATACTGGGATATGACCAGAACCGGGAACACCTGAAAGAATGGGTGGATGTGATGTATCAGAATGAAGAAACGTCCCGGTATTTTGATGGTACTGCCATCCACTGGTATGCCAGTACGTATGAAGTATTTCCGGAGGAACTGCAATATGCCCATAAGAAGGCGCCTGAAAAACACCTGATCCAGACTGAGGCTTGTGTGGATGCCGAAGTGCCTAAATGGAAAGATGATCAGTGGTACTGGTCAAAAGAGGCAACTGACTGGGGCTGGGACTGGGCTCCTGAGGATCAAAAGAAATTTCATCCAAAATACGTACCGGTCTATCGGTATGCAAGGGATATTATCGGTTGCCTGAATAACTCGGTGGATGGCTGGGTTGACTGGAACATGGTCCTGGATCGCCAGGGAGGCCCGAATTGGTTTCAAAACTGGTGTGTAGCGCCTGTTATTGTCGACCCGGAGAATGATGAGGTTTATTTCACGCCACTTTATTATACATTAAGTCACTTTAGCAGGTACATCCGGCCCGGGGC
>CAYGOW010000019.1:15024-19435 GCA_964351425.1 uncultured Roseivirgaceae bacterium | reverse complement strand
ATGCTGCCATATGGATTGGGTATGCCTGGGCCGATGAACCCCGAAATCATTCTGCGGTCGTGGTTACAGGTGACGACAAAGAACAGGTAACCAATGCCGCGGAATACCTGGCGCAAAGTTTCTGGGATGTCCGAAATGAATTTGAATTTGTAGCCCCGGTCGCCACGCTGGAAGAAAGCCTGGAAATGGGACTGGCAAACGATAAAAAACCCTTTATGATCAGCGATATGGGTGACAACCCCACCGCAGGTGGTGCGGGCGACGTAACATGGACCCTGAAGGAACTACTTGCCCGGCCCGAGTTCAGGCAAGAGGATGGTCCGACCGTCATTTATGCATCAATTCCGGGTCCGGAGTTGGTTAAAAAAGCCGTGGCCGCCGGAGTCGGAAGTGAAGTTGAAGCTGAAGTCGGTGCCATGGTCGATGAACGATTCGCCGGACCTGTCACCCTGAAAGGGACTGTTGAAGCCATCCAGGAAGGCGATATCCATGCCGAGACCGAAGTGGTGATACGGGTTGGAAGCCTTCACGTTATTGTTACGAAAAAGCGAAAGCCCTACCATCACGAAAGTGATTTTACCAACCTGGGCCTGAAGCCACGTGAGGCAGATATCGTAATTGTCAAAATCGGTTATCTGGTGCCGGAATTATACGATATGCGCGGTGGATGGATCATGGCTCTAACCCCGGGAGGTGTCGATCAGGATCTCGAACGATTGGGATATGAACGGATCAACCGGCCGATGTTTCCGCTGGACAAAGATATGGAAGACCCCGATCTATCGGCCCGACTTATTCCGGCTTCGGATAGTGAGGATTAAACAGGTGCCAATGGGGGACGTATGACTGAACTGCTTAAGGAAGAACTTGAGGCATGGGATGGGATTAAAATGGAATATCTCACCTCCATTTATCGTAAGTATGCCAATCGAGATCAAATTGATCTGGTCATTCAGATTTTCCTAAATGACCCATCATTACAAGTGGCCAGTTCGTGGTTATTAAAACACCACATCGATGAAAAGGCTGCATTTACGAAGAGCCAAATGAATAAGATTCTTCTGCATCTGGAGGAACTGAATGAATGGGCTGCCCAATTGCACATTTTGCAGATCATTCCCCATACTGGCCTGACACGAAACCAGGCAGTTACTCTTGAGCCCATCATTTCCAAAGCGATGCAATCTGATCGAAAATTTGTCCGAGCGGCAGCCTTTGAAGCCTATTTCGAAGTGGTAAAAAATATACAATCTCTTCAGAATGAATTTCATTTACATTGTGAGGACTCACTGGAAAAAGAGCCAGCGTCCGTCAAAGTGAAAATTCGACGGATCCTTGAGAAGTTACCTTTAAAAGAGTAATCCATGAAAAATATTCTTGTACCTATTGTGATCGGCGTATGGATTCTGGGGTGCAGCGGCCAAACAGAAAATACGGCTGATGATAGGACCGAAACTAATAGCGATGCCTACATCATCGCTTACAATGTGTATGCACCGGATAGCTTGAAAGAAGACAATTATGAGATTTTTACCATGGCCATGGACGGTAGTGACAGGAAGAATATCACAACAAATCCTGATGTTGCCTGGACCTATCTGGCCTGGAATGACAAAATATTCTTTATCAGTGACCGGGACACCTCCCAAAGGCATATGTTTTTATATGAAATGAGTGGGAAAGGCGAAAACATCCGGCGAATCACCAACTTCCGGTTAAAAGATAGCTGGATGGATATTACCTCAGATGGATCCAGGTTACTTGTCACGCCACATCCAGGCATCGACTCGTTATTTTATATGATTGATCGTCAAGGAAATATTCTCCGGAAAATTACGCATGGCACTCCCTATGCTACTGATCCCGCCTTTTCACCGGATGATCAATGGATAGCCTATGTGGGACAATCAAAACGCTCCAAAAGAGAAGACGGATATGAAGAAGAGATTTGTGTAAGCAAGTTAGACGGCAGCGACTTTCGTAAATTAACGACCTATCCTGAGGCGGATACCACAGCCCCCTGGTATGCTTACAAAGCGGGTCCGCCCAAATGGCACCCTTCTGGAGAATTTATATCCTATCAGAGTTATCAAAAGGGTAAGTACAGCTTATATGCGGTAACTCCAGACGGCTCGCGCCATTGGAAACTGACTGATTTAGCCTGGAACGAGGGATATCATGAATGGAGCCCGGATGGAAAATTATTAGCCATTGAAGTATTCGACAAAGATGAAACCCAATTTATGATCGGCTTAATGGATTGGGAAACAAAAGAAATGAACATCCTGACCGATTCCTCGTATAAATTCCAACAGTGTCCTGTATTTGTAAAACAAAGATAAATCCGTCCTTATGAAAGCTGCCTGTAGACTAAAATACGGCAAGCCTGATGTCCTTTCGATCAGGGATATTCCTGTACCAAATCCGGGAGATGATGAAATACTGATACGGGTTAAAGCTGCCACCGTAAACCGAACAGATTGCGCCAATTTAACCGGCAAACCACTGATCATGCATTTGGTTACCGGCTTTTTACGTCCTAAAAGACAAATTCCAGGAACCGATTTCGCCGGCACGGTCATTAAGACAGGACCAAAAATTAATACCTGCCGTCCCGGGGATAACGTCTGGGGGTTTTACGATACAGGCCTGTCCTCACAGGCAGAATATCTGTGTATCTCCCAAAAAATTCCGATTGGAAAAATGCCTGAAACGCTCACGTTCCAGCAAGCAGCCGCATCCCTGGAAGGAGCCCATTATGCACGAAATTTTCTCAATAAGGTATCCCTGTCACCGGGCCAAAAAGCCATGGTCAACGGAGGTACCGGGGCTATTGGTTCTGCCTTGATTCAACTACTTACCTATCATAACATCGAGGTTTGGGCAACTTGCAGAGGAGAACACCAGGAGCGCGTAAAAGCGTTAGGTGCCCGGAATGTGATTGATTATTCGCAGGAAGACTTCACCCATTTAGGCGAGAAATTTGACTATGTATTTGACGCTGTCGGAAAAAGCACTTTTGGAAAATGCCGGAAAATCCTCGCGCCAAAAGGAATTTATATATCCTCAGAACTGGGACCCTTCCTGCAGAATCCACTATTTTCTCTACTAACACCGATGTTTGACGGTAGAAAAGTTAAGTTTCCTATTCCTGTGGATTTAAATGGAACCTTGCAGCAAATGCGCGAATTATGCGACCAGGGTCAGTTCATCCCATTGATTGACAGAACATTTTCTCTCGATGAAATTACCTCCGCATACACATATGTTCTGTCGGGCAAAAAAGTGGGCAACGTACTATTAAGAATTGAAGGTTAAATTTTACAACGGAAATACGAAATGGAACGATTAGTCATTGCCGTTTATAAACCTTTATCAGGGAAACAGAATGATCTGGAAAAATTAACCAAAGCACATTGGTCCAGGCTTAATGATTTGGGGCTCGTTTCCAGCCGAAAGCCTATTATCGGAAGAGCAGCCGACGGCAGTATTGTTGAGGTTTTTGGCTGGAAATCAAAGGAAGCCATGAATGAAGCACATGGACTTCCCGAGGTCCTGGCCATTTGGGAAGAATATGCACGGGTCAGCACGTACATACCTGTAGCTGACCTTAAGGAAGTTCACCAGCTCTTTGCAGAATTTACGCCACTGGACCCACAATAAAGGCTTTTCTGCCGCTTTACTCAGGAAATAGCGCCTGCCGGATATTTTATCAGATCTGACTAAAATAATTCGTACCTTACCTTGAAGTAACCATCTGATTCACAGTAAAAAACAACGCTATACACCTAACATCAACCCAACCATGAAATTAAAATTATTCAAACACAGGTTGCACCCTGTTTATGCTTTATTGGTATCCCTCGGTACAGTGCTATTCATTAGCTCCTGTGCCGGACCGCCGGAAGTTACCGAGGCCAAATTAATACCTAACCCTAACACATACGTTCCCCTTGCCGGAATCTTATCCTTTTCTGTCGACCGACCCGTAACCGCCTCACTTCTAATCGATGATGGCGAGAATCAGCGAACGGTCGTGCCCGATAGTGAAGCACATACAACGTACGAAATGCCCGTTCTTGGATTACATCCTGACAAGCATTATTCCATAACAGTCACCGTCACAGACGAAAATGGCAAAGAGACAGTGTTACCCCCAATGACTATGGATACTCCTCCTTTGCCTGATGATTTTCCCAACTTCAAATTGACGGCAAAAAAAGAAGGCACAATGGAACCCGGGGTTACCATGGTTAATGTGTTCCGATGGAAAGGTCCATTTACCGATGACAATGATTGGGGCCTCCTGGTCGCACTCGATGAAATGGGTGAAGTCGTATGGTACTTTCAGTCTGATTTTGGCGTGAGTGAAGGCCGGAGAATGCAAAACGGCAACTTATTTTTTGGTGGC
>CAYGOW010000019.1:11144-15014 GCA_964351425.1 uncultured Roseivirgaceae bacterium | reverse complement strand
GCCACGAAGACGGCCGCATGTATGAAATTGATATGCTGGGCAATATCATCCGGGAATGGCATACTTCCGGCGCAACCACGCAGGAGGTTCCTGAAAATAGTATCGCAGTCAATACGGATACCTTTCATCATGACGTGATACAAACCAAATCGGGTAATTTTATCGGGTTGGGTCTGGAAGTCCGGCATGATGAAGATTTTCCTTTGGATTATCCCCCCGGCACAAAAAGGGGACCGGCAAACCTGGCGTGCGATGTAATCGTAGAATTTACTCCGGAAGGTGAAACCGTTCACGATTACCACCTGGCTGATATGCTGGACACCGAACGACTTGGTCAAGGATCATTGATGCAGGGATTTTACTCGACCCTGTATAAAAATCGATTTGATTCACTTGAAATGCCCTATGACATCACACACGCCAATGCATTGTACTATGTTGAGGAAGAAGACGCCTTAATTGTTTCGATGAACGTACAATGCGCCATTTTTAAAGTCGATATGGCAACCGGGGATATTAAATGGATCCTGGGAGACCCTACCGGATGGAATGCTGATTTATCTGAAAAATTATTAACCCCGGTAGGTGACCTGACATGGCCATGTCACCAGCATGGACTGGAGATGACGCCAGACGGGACCCTCCTCCTGTTTGACAATGGGGGTGCTCGCTTTATACCCCCTCAGCAACCCATGGCAGCGGCGGATCAGTTCAGTCGTGCAGTAGAATACCGAATCAATGAAGATGAAGGAACGGTAGAAGAAGTGTGGACTTACGGACCGGCACAGGAGCGATTTGTTTCTCCTTTTATTTCTGATGCGGACTACCTCACGGAAACGGGGAATATTCTGATTGCGGATGGCGGTCGCTTCATGGACCCGGATGGCAATCCGATGAATACATTCGGCGGACACCAGTGGGGCCGGGTTCTTGAAGTTTCGCACGATGAAAACCCGCAAAAATTGTGGGAAGTGACTCTGAAAGATCCGAATACCCGCTATTCAATCTACAGGGCACAACGACTCAAAAGCCTGTATCCGAAACTGGACAAGCCTACTGGATAAAATGTAAATTTTCTGATTTATGTCAATCGGAGGAGATTTATACCGACCTTCGATTGACATTTTTCAATTTAGCGGAAACCACTCCAGGTACGCTGATTTCTCACAAAATGTATTCTGCCATAAAACTCAATGTCGTATATTTCGTAGCCTTTTTGCACATAAAAATCAGTCCTTTAAAATGAGTAAAAAACTCGATCAGTTGACTCCCGAATTAACCGAATTCATTCATGACCAGAAAATCTTCTTTGTCGGTACCGCGGCTTCTGACGGCCGTGTCAATGTATCCCCGAAAGGAATGGACTCGCTTCGTGTACTGGATGCTTCACACATTGCCTGGCTGAACCTTACCGGTAGCGGCAATGAAACGGCGGCACACCTCCTTCGAAATAACAGGATGACCATCATGTTCTGCGCATTTGAGGGAAAACCTCTTATCCTTCGGTTATACGGTAAGGCTACTATTTATCATCCGCGGGATGAGTCTTTCAGCCAGTACATTGACTTGTTCGGTGATACAGCAGGTGCCCGACAAATCATCATTCTGTCGATTGATCTTGTGCAAACATCCTGTGGTTTTGCTGTTCCGCTTATGCAGTACCAGGAGGACCGCTCCATTCTTAAGGACTGGGCAACAAAGCAAGGTGAACAGGGCTTACACGATTACTGGGAAAGAAAGAACCAGCAAAGTATTGATGGTTTTGAAACAAATATTTTTTCTCAAATTGATTAATATATGCACCCTGAAAAAACACGATCGATTCGACCCTTTATAGGCGCTCAGGATTTTGACCTTTCCAGAGAATTCTATACGCAGCTGGGATTCGACGAGGTCCCGCTAGGAAACATGAGTTACTTTCATATAAATAATGGGACAGGTTTCTATTTACAAAATGCCTACGTCAAAGACTGGGTAGATAATACCATGTTATTCCTGGAAGTTGAGGACCTTGATGCATGGCTTGCCTCGCTTCAGCAGAAACAATTGCCAGTTAAATTTCCGGGCGTCCGGCTCTCAGGGATTCAGGTGAATGACTGGGGCCGCGAACTGTTCCTGCACGACCCTTCCGGCATATTATGGCATATTGGTTCCTTTGCCAGGTAACAGATGCCTCTTTTTAGGCTCACCATGAACATAATATGACCGGAAATAGTGTATATTGTCAATAACCATAGAACCAACACATGCCCTTACGTCGCTTAATTTCTTTTTTGGTGATCATATTCATTGCATCACCAGCTGTTGGACAGTCTCTTTCTGAGCTGACAAACACCTTCCTTTCCAACCTATCTCCGGAATTAAACCAGCGAACCCAGTATGCATGGGAAGATTCGGAACGAGAATCATTCAATTATGTGCCTGTATCAAGATCCGGACCGGCATTATATGATTTTTCAGAAACCGAGCGGGAACAAATCTTTGCCATTTTAAAATTGTCGCTGAGTGAAGCAGGGTTTCGAAAAACCAAAGGCATCATTGGCCTGGAGCAAATTCTCTATGACATGCAGGAGACTAAAAAATTGCTGCCAAATGGCAAGCCCTACAGGGATCCCCTCCGCTATCATTTCTATGTATTTGGCGAACCTTCTGAAAATTCAATTTGGGGCTGGAAATTTGAAGGGCATCACATTTCGCTCAACTTTACTTCCGAAAACAATATGATTGTATCCGCCACCCCGTCCTTTTTTGGCACCAACCCGGGAGTGGTCGACATGGAAGGGTACGACCGAATTGAGGTGCTGGAAAAAGAAGCTGAACTGGGATTTGCCCTGGTCAATGCCTTATCTAAAAAACAATTGACTGTCGCCCTTTTCTCCGATATTCCACCACCGGAAATTGTTACACGAATGGAGCGCACGGTGCATGAACTTACTCCGAAAGGTATTTCATACGATGCGCTTAATGAGAATCAGAAAGAGCTTTTCATGCAACTACTAAACACCTACGTAGATAACTATGAATTGGGGTTTTACGAAAGATTGCGATCTAAAATTGAAGCTGCTGGAATTGAAAACCTGTTTTTTGCCTGGGCAGGTTCCCTTGAACCGGGCGCTGGCCATTACTACCGCATTCAGGGACCTACCCTGATCATCGAATATGACAACACCCAGGGAAATGCCAATCATGTCCATAGCGTTGTACGTGATCTTACCAATGACTTCGCCGATGACATTCTTAAGCGGCATTATGAAGCACAGCACTAACGCGTAATCACAGGTTATTCACCGGATCAAAGTCCGTAGCTCATCTTGTTTATGTGACACAATGACCATTCACATGATTTATTAGTCCTATTCAATAAAAAGAATTGTATCCCACAATCCTTTTTTCCTTATTGAATGAGACAATCCACCATGTTACGAGTTTTATCTATTTCTCTATTAGCATTTACGCTCCTGGGAAACGCCTTTGCCCAGGAGAATTCAGAAAAGTATTTGCTTCATATTAAACGTGCGGTTGACCCTATAGTCCTGGATGGTGTCATGAATGAAAAATCCTGGGCTGAGGCCGATGTGGCCGATCAATTTTTCCGTATCACCCCGATGGACACCGGATATGCTGAGACACAGACTGAAGTCAGGCTTACCTACGATGACAAGAATATCTACATGATCGTCATCGCCTGGGACCCCCTGGAAGGGGATAACCTGATCGCATCCCTGCGGCGGGACTTCTCCTTCTCACAAAATGACAACTTCATTTTTATCATGGATACTTTTCAGGATAAGACCAATGGATTCTCCTTCGGGGCCAACGCAGCAGGCGCCCAATGGGACGGATTGCAGGCGGATGGAGGGACTATTGCCC
>CAYGOW010000019.1:7100-11134 GCA_964351425.1 uncultured Roseivirgaceae bacterium | reverse complement strand
GTGGGACAACAAATGGAGATCTCATGTGGAGCAATATGAAGATCGGCAGGTTCATGAGTATGCAATTCCTTTTCGATCCATCAGGTACAAGGAAGGAATTGACCGTTGGGGAATTAACTTCAGCCGTCTCGACAATAAGCGAAATGAAAAATCATCCTGGGCTCCTGTCCCCCGGCAATTTCCAAGTGTCGCTTCTGCTTTTGCAGGTAGTCTCATTTGGGATGAACCTCCCCCACCGCCGGGTACAAACATTTCCCTGATCCCTTATGTAACCGGACAAACGTTAAAAAATCATGAAAAGGGAACCGAAGCAGATTATACATTTGATGCCGGTTTTGACGCAAAGATCGCTGTTACCTCGTCCCTTAACCTGGATCTTACTGTCAACCCGGATTTTTCACAAGTAGAAGTAGACCGACAAGTGACCAACCTGAGCCGGTTTGAATTATTCTTTCCTGAGCGGCGACAATTTTTCCTGGAAAACAGTGACCTTTTTGCAAATTTTGGCGACCGTAATATTCGCCCGTTTTTCTCCAGACGAATCGGACTGGAAAGCCCGATAATCACCGGGGCAAGACTAAGCGGTAAAATAAACAAAGACTGGCGGGTTGGCGTACTCAATATGGTCACCAATCGCGTAGACAGCACCCAATTTCCGGCCCAAAATTATTTTGTAGCGGCATTTCAGCGACGCGTTTTCGAACGCTCAAATATCGCTTTCATGGTGGTCAACCGGGATGGTATCAATCAGCTGGAGAATGATACCCTTTCCATGAAATGGAATCGGGTAGTAGGAGCCGATTTTAACCTGTTTTCTTCTGATAATTTATGGCAGGGGAAAATATTCGTGCACGGTTCATTTACACCGGAAGAATATGACGTTTCACATGGTATGCAATTAGAATATCAAGGGCAAAATCTAAATTTTGAATGGGAACACCAGTATGTCGGGCAGGATTATATCGCGGAAGTAGGATTTGTACCACGTACCGGGTATCTCAGGTTAAATCCGGATATCGGGTATAATTGGTTTCCAAAATCAACGGTAGTCAACCGCCATGGCCCGACTATGCGGAATCAGTTTTATTACACAGAAGGTTTCGGCTTTACCGATCATATATTCACTCTTGGGTATGATGTTCTGTTACTAAATACCGCGAGTTATTCCATCGAATTTGAAGAGAGTTACATTCAACTGACGCAGCCATTTGACCCCACCAATAATGATAATCCGCCGCTTCCCGCAGGCTCTGAACATCGATTCAGAAAAGTACAAATGGGGTTGACCTCCGATCGGCGCAAGCGCTGGACCTATAGTCTTTCCGGTAGTTACGGTGGTTTTTTCAATGGGAAACTGACCAACCTGCAGGGCGAATTGAGTTACCGGTTCCAGCCCTATGGCAGCATTTCCATCTCAGGTGACTTCAATCGCCTTACTTTTGATGAAGAAGAAAATAATTCCGACTTCCTCCTTTTGGGGCCTAAACTCGATATCACCTTTACCGACAAAATATTCCTTACCACCTGGCTGCAGTACAATAACCAGATAAACAATGTAAATCTTAATACCCGATTACAATGGCGGTTTGCTCCGGTCTCGGATCTTTATATCGTTTATACCGACAACTATTTCTCCGATACATTCAGGGTGAAAAACCGGGCGTTGGTGATAAAGCTCAATTATTGGCTGAATATTTAATCGTCCGGCTATAAAACCATTCAGCACGGGTTTGTTTGCCAATGAGCCATCATTTTCTATCTTACTTGCCAATACCATTTTTACCTGAGCTATGATTATCGAACTTTCTCAAAAACCTGGTGACGATCGACCGGCTAAACTCAATAAGCAATTAACCAAGCTGGATGCCTTGCTTCAGGCATTGCGCAAAAAGGAACTTTCGGAAAAGGCTCTGCA
The DNA here is from genome assembly GCA_964351425.1 of uncultured Roseivirgaceae bacterium. Taxonomy (GTDB): domain Bacteria; phylum Bacteroidota; class Bacteroidia; order Cytophagales; family Cyclobacteriaceae; genus JAUILA01. The sequence continues at coordinate 9,219 of CAYGOW010000019.1, read as the reverse complement.
GGTAATTAATACAGCCGTCCACAGTGTCAATCAGTTCCATGGCAACTATCAAGAATTGTTACCTCAGGTTAAAACTGCCTACTCGAGCCTTTATGCATATGTCACAAAAGAACTCAACCTTATTCCTAAAGGCTATTACCAGCAATTATGGATTGGATTGGGCATGGCCATATTTGGCATTCCGCTCGGAGTAGCCATGGGCAGTGCCCTGGGAAACATGGCGTTCGTAGGAATCGGACCTGCCATGGGCTTGCCTATTGGCATTGCGATCGGGAATGAAAAAGATAAAAAAGCTGCAGAAGAAGGCAGACAGCTTGATATCACTATGTAGGCTGCTAGTATTTAATTAGTGGAATAGAAATTTTCCACGACTACCATTTTGAACCACCTCCCCTTCCGGTAATTTTGTATATTGAAACCTTGTACCAGGAATAATCAACTTTCAATATGCTTCCAGCCTGTCGCGCATTTTCCAGATCAATTAAGATATTCTCCGCATTTTCAATGTGCCTCCTTCTTTCTGCCTGCTCAAACGAATCGACAACCGAAGAAGCCGAATTACCCACTATTGCCGCACCCGAAGGATTCGAAGTTACTCTGTTATATTCTCCGACTGACCACGGGCAGGGGTCGTGGGTATCGCTAACCAGTGATGACAAGGGACGGTTAATTGCTTCGGATCAATACGGCCGGATATATCGCATTACCGTTGATGAAGACAACGTGAAGGTAGATAGCATCGACCTGGCTGTGGGTAGTGCCCAGGGGTTACTTTGGTCCAATGACGGTTTATATGTCTCTGTTAATGCGCGTCAGGACGATGAAATGCCGGGAAGCGGTCTTTACCGACTCACTGATTCTGACAATGATGATGCCCTGGATACTATCGAAAAATTGATTGGTCTGGACGGACAAGGAGAACACGGGCCTCATAGTGTCATACTTGCACCCAATGGTAAGTCCCTCTACATGATTGCTGGAAACCACACCATGGTTCCCGATGAATTTGGATCCGTTCTAGAGGGCAATTGGCAGGAGGACAGGTTGTTCCCGGCAATTCTTGATCCACGCGGACATGCCAACGACATTCTTCCTCCCGGAGGATGGATTGCCAGATCCGATGACCAGGGAGCCTCCTGGAAAGTCATTGCTTCCGGATTTCGGAATGCTTATGATATTGCCTTTAATCATTTAGGGGATTTATTCACCTATGATTCCGACATGGAATGGGACCTGGGTACACCCTGGTATCGTCCGACCAGGATTTGTCATGTCATCCCCGGTGCAGAATTCGGATGGAGAACAGGTTCAGGGAAATGGCCCGCGTATTACCCCGACAATCTTCCGGGTATTCTTGACATCGGACAAGGTTCACCTACAGGAATTGTTTTTGGCAAAGGGGCTAAATTCCCCGCAAACTATCAAAAAAGCCTTTTTATAGCAGATTGGAGCTTTGGCACAATCTACCAGGTAGATATGATTCCTGAGGGTGCCTCTTACAAGGCAACCAAACAAGAATTTTTATCCGGAACGCCTTTGGCCATAACCGATTTAATCATTGGCAAAGATGGCAACATGTATTTTACAACGGGTGGACGACGCGGGACATCCTATCTTTACCGGGTAGAGTATACCGGAGAACAACCGGTTGACCCGGTTGAGCAGAAATTTGTCATCAACGAAGAACAACAAATTCTCCGAACCTTGATTGAACCTGCCGTATCGCTCAATTTTGTCTGGCAAAGCCTTGGACTGGACGACCGGTATATCAGATATGCCGCACGAGTTGCACTGGAAAAGAAGCCGGTTACTGCCTGGAGTGACAGATTGGTGGATGAAACTAAACCTGCAACCATATTGCAGGCTTCCATTGCCGCCATACGTGCTGAAGCAATTGATTTTTATCCTGTTGTGCTTGAAAAACTTACTTCACTGAATGTCAATGAGCTTCCGCTTGAGGAGCAACTCGACCTGGTAAGGGCCTATGCATTATACATCATTCGTTCAGGGGAAAAGCCGGGCATCATTCTCGGTCAATTACCCGCCTTTCCAACGGATAACCCGGCACTTGACCGGGAGATTCTGGAGCTACGGGTGGCGCTGAATGATAAGACGGTCA
>CAYGOW010000019.1:332-7090 GCA_964351425.1 uncultured Roseivirgaceae bacterium | reverse complement strand
GAAGCCGCTGAGCAGAGTATTGAGGCAGACCTCACGCCAGTCGACGTCCTGGAAAGAAGTGAGCAGTACGGACCAACCATTAAAGCCATGCATGCCAACCGACCTGCCGAACAAGGTCTGGCCATTGCTATGTCGTTAAGTCATTTGAAAGACGGTTGGACCAATGAGCAGCGGGAACGTTATTTCAGGTGGTTTTATTCTGCCTTGCAAAAAAGCGGGGGCATGAGTTATACCGGATTCGTGGAACGAATCAGATTAATTGCATTAGACAACGTGCCTCAAGAACAATGTGAAAGACTGGCGGAGGTTTCCGGTGAAGCCTTGTTGAACAAACCAGTATATGATCCGTCACTTACACCCCCTGAAGGTCCCGGCAGGAACTGGACACTTTCAGAAGCGATGAAGGTGCTGAATCAGGAGGATTACAATCCGGATCTTATCCGTGGAGAAGAGCTATACAAGGGGCTTTTGTGCGGCTCCTGTCATGCCATGAATGGACAAGGAGGCAATATTGGTCCTGACTTAACCCAGGCAGGAACCCGTTTTTCCAGGTATGATTTACTCATGTCCATGATTTCACCAAGTGTTTCAATTTCTGACCAGTACGCGGCCACCTTGTTTACCCTTACCAATGGAAGAACCCTGATCGGCCGTACCCTGCGCACCACATCGGATAGCGTTTATGTCAGTAGTAATCCGTATGATAATGCGGAAACTGCACTGGCCAAATCTGACATTGCATCCGAAGGACCATCACCTGTTTCACTGATGCCAGGGGGGTTGATTAACTCCTTGAACGCCGATGAATTAAGAGATCTGATCGCTTATCTCACAACTAAAAAATAACCCGGACATACCTCATACCAATGAGTTGAAAATAATGCGTTAAGGCATTATTCCCAATGACCGTAATCATTTGTCCTGCTATAGGCATCCCGTAACTTGATCAGGAAGATTAAGGAAAGGTGCTTATGAGTCCCAGGGAATATTTTGAAATCGACCCTCCCAGAGCCAGACTACTAGGTGATTTATGGGAATATCAGGTCAAGGAAAGGTATATATCACAGCAGGCAGTAAAAGACCTGGCAGAAAGATATGGCCTTTCGCAGGTTGAGGTAGAAGGTGTTTTTTCCTTTTATCATTTCTTTCATAAGACACCTGCGGGAAAACATACGATCTACCTTAATGATGGTATTCTATCCCGTCTGAAAGGGTATGATCGAATTGTTGCCGCATTTGAACATGAAACGGGTGCGCGATTGAATTCGGTGGATCCCAGCGGAACCTTCGGCTTGTTTTCCACCGCGTGCATAGGGTTAAGCGACCAGGAGCCTGCTGCCCTGATTGACTTTTATCCGTTTACACACCTCAACGTGATCAAGGTAAAAGAAATTATCAGATCACTTAAAGCCGGAAAGCAAGCATCTGATATTTGCGATATAGTAGATGAAAATATCCGTTTTACCCCTTCCCGGGGATCACTGTTTTTCGCTCCTTATCAGCCAGGTGAAGCCACCAAAAAACTCGTACAGGTTTCGGCATCACAGGTACTCGAGAAACTTCGCCAATCAGGCCTTTCCGGCCGGGGCGGCGCTTTCTTCCCTGCCTCAAAAAAATGGGAAGCCTGCAGCCAGGCAGAGGGAACACCAAAAATCATCGTTTGCAATGCTGACGAAGGAGAGCCTGGTACGTTCAAAGATCGTGTACTTCTTCAGCATGCGCCTGGCTCGGTCATCGAAGGAATGATCATTGCCGCATTTGTCACTGGCGCTTCGTATGGAATCATCTATCTCCGAGGCGAATACAGGTATTTATCCGAAAAAATACACGCTGAAATTGACTCGTTCCGCAAACAAGGAATTCTGGGTAAATCGATCGCAGGCATCAATGGGTTTGATTTTGATATTCGCCTTGAGGTTGGCGCAGGCTCCTACGTATGCGGTGAGGAAACTGCTTTGCTGGAATCTCTCGAAGGATATCGGGGCGAACCACGCACGAAATGGTTTTATCCGGTGGAAAGAGGATACCTGCAGCTGCCTACGGTGGTCAATAATGTTGAAACCTTTGCCGCGGCTTCACGCATCCTCTCCCTGGGCCTGGCTACTTTCCTGGATCACGGCAGAGACGGTTCCTATGGAACTAAACTCATAAGTGTTTCCGGGGATTGTCATTTACCTGGGATATACGAATTGGACTATGGCACCTCCGTAAACCAATTATTGATACAATGCGAAGCTGACAGACCCTGGTTTATTCAGGTCAGCGGACCTTCCGGGGAAAGTATTCACATCAGTGAAAAAAACCGGCGCTTCACAGAAAATGTCACGAATCCGGATCAGGAAATCCGCTGTGGCGGATCCTTTATGATATTTAATGAGGAGCGTAATCTCCTGGATATCCTGCTGAATTTCAATGAATTTTTTAAAAAGGAATCATGCGGTGTCTGTACCCCTTGCAGGGCAGGAAACTTCATTCTCCAAAGAAAACTGGAGCGGTTAAAGAATGGTTTGGCAGATGCCAATGACTTGAAAGAGCTGCATGATTGGGGGTCTATCATGACCAAGTCCAGTCGCTGTGGCCTGGGAAAAACAGCTCCTAATTCCATCCTGATGTGTCTTGAAAAATTCAAGGAGTATTTCGACGAGAATTATGCAATAAACGAAGATAGCCCTATTCGGAAATTCGATGAAGAAGAAGCGGTTGTCGATTATGAACACTACAAACCATAATGACATGTCAAAATGCACAATCACGATAGATGGAAAGCAGTATCAGGCGGAAGAAGGCCTGAACCTCGTTGATGCAGCAAAAGAACTGGGCATTTTCATCCCTTCACTTTGTCATTATTCGCATATCGACCCTCCTCTCGGAACGTGCCGAACCTGTACCTGTAAAATAAACGGCCGATTTGATCCTGCCTGTACAGCTACAGTTGTAGAAGGGCTTTCGGCCGAAGTCAATACGCCGGAATTGACAGATATGAGAAAAGCACTGGTAGAGATGATGTTTGCCGAGGGAAATCATTTTTGCCCTGCCTGCGAGAAAAGCGGCAACTGTGACCTACAGCATATGGGGTATGAACTTGGAATATCTACCACCCGGTTTCCACACCTCTTTAAAGACCGGATCATTGATTTTTTACCTGTTCGCCTGGTCCTGGAGCATAATCGGTGCATAAAATGTAAGCGATGCATTGAAGAAATAGAAACGAGTTCGGGCAAACGTGTATTCTCTTCCTTGAACCGGGGAAATAACACATTCATAGGAATTGATTACGAAGCCGAAAGTGAATTAACCGAAGCCCAGGCTGAGCTTGCTATGAAAATCTGTCCGACCGGCGCGATCCTTATGCGTGGAAAAAGCATTTCACAACCCTTTGGAACACGTGAATTTGACCATGACTCGATTCAGAAAAAGTATTCTCCCGACCAATCCAAAGAGCAGTCTTTTCAACCCACAGAGCAAAAAACAATTGCGACCGTTTCCTTATCGGGTTGCTTTGGCTGTCACATGTCCATGCTGGATATAGACACCGGATTACTGGATATCATCGAGTTGGTGCACTTTGACCGATCGCCATTGACCGACATCAAGAAATTTTCCAGAAGATGCCATCTGGGCATAGTCGAGGGCGGATGTAGTAACACGGAAAATATTGAAACCTTACGGGAATTTAGAAAAATGTGTGACGTGCTGGTTGTGGTTGGAGAATGTGCCGTTTGGGGCGGGCTGCCGGCCATGCGCAATACGGTCCCACTAGGTGAATGTCTGGAGGAAGCCTATCTCAACTGCGTTACGGCAGAACACGACGAAGATATTGTGCCCTATCATGAAGATCTGCCCAAAATGCTTGACCGTGTCTACGCCTGTAATGAAATCGTCAAAGTAGACTACACGATCCCCGGTTGTCCGCCGACAGCCACCTACATCTGGAAAGTCATTAAGAACCTGTTATGGGGAGAAAAAATGTCATTACTCTACGCTGAATTTAAATACGACTGACATGAGCAGGAAAGTTGTTATCGATCCCGTTACCCGTGTAGAAGGACATGGTAAAGTCACGATCCATCTGGATGAATATGGAAAAGTCGAGGATAGCTTCTTCCATATTGTGGAATTCCGGGGGTTTGAAAGATTTATCCAGGGACGACCTTATTGGGAAGCACCGGTACTGGTTCAGCGGTTGTGCGGCATTTGTCCGGTAAGCCACCATTTGGCAGCGGCCAAAGCCATTGATCAGCTGGTGGGAATTGACCCGGAAGACCTCTCTGCACCGGCACGAAAATTAAGAAAGCTGATGCACTATGGCCAGGTATTCCAATCCCATGCCTTACACTTTTTCTACCTTGCTGCCCCCGACTTGCTTTTTGGAATGGACGCGCCTGCAGGAACACGAAATGTATTTGAGCTGGCTTTGGCAGACAAAGAACTCGCCCGCAAGGGGATTCTTATGCGCAAGTTCGGGCAGGAAATCATAAAAGCCATTGCAGGAAAAAAAATTCATGGGGTAACTGCCATTCCGGGTGGAGTGCATAAAGAATTTTTCCCTCAGGAACGGGACTTCTTCCTTGACGGAAAGGAGATTCCCTCCATAGAAACCATGATCGACTGGTCGCGGTCGACACTCAACTTCATCCGGGATTACTTTGAAAAGCACCGGGAACTGGTGGATAATTTTGCCTCCTACCCTTCCGGACACCTGGGCCTGGTGGATGAAAATGGCGATATGGAATTATACAACGGGCGTCTTCGTGCCATTGATGGCGAGGGAAATAGTACATTGGATGATATTGATACCAACCTCTATGCTGACTATTTCCGGGAAGGAGTGGAACGTTGGTCGTATATGAAGTTTCCCTATCTCACTTCACTCGGTCGGGAGAATGGATGGAACCGTGTTGGTCCGCTGGCACGAGTAAACATATGTCGGTCCATCCCCACACCCCTGGCGGAAGAACAACGGAAGATATTCACTGCATTTACCGGCGATAAGGTAAATAACCGCACGTTGTATACGCACTGGGCAAGACTGATTGAGATTCTTCATTGTGCCGAAGTAATGAAAGAACTGCTGCATGATCCCGATTTATTGAGCAATGATCTGGTAAGAAGCGGTGAAAAAAGGTTGGAAGGGATTGGTATTATTGAAGCGCCAAGAGGAACGTTAACCCATCACTATCAGGTGGATGAGAAAGGAATGATCACCAGGTGCAACCTGATCGTATCTACTACGCACAATAATGAAGCAATGAATCGCGCGGTTAGATGGGTGGCCGATAAGGTTATTAGCGAGAAGGGGACAATAACCGAGGGGATGCTTAACCAGGTGGAGGTAGCCATACGCGCCTACGATCCGTGCCTGAGTTGTGCTACACAGGCTTTAGGGCAAATGCCTCTGCAAGTCCAATTATTTAATCATTCAGGAGATTTGATCGATGAGCGAATTAAAAACCAAAATTAACACGCTGATCATTGGCATTGGTAATTCAGGCCGCGCAGATGACTCCCTGGGCTGGTCATTTTTAACCCGTTTACCTGATTGTGACCACCAATGTGACCGTGAATATCGGTATCAACTTCAAATTGAAGATGCTGAGCTTCTAAGCCACTACACGCATGTCATATTCGTGGATGCTTCCCGAACACACTATAAAAACGGATTCTCTTTCCGGACATGTAAATCGGACAGATCAACCAATTTTACGACTCATAAACTGACTCCCGAACAAACACTCGCCCTGGCACAGGATCTGTACAATGCAGATACCGATGCCTACATACTGGGAATTAGCGGTAACTACTGGGGGCTGGACACGAAAATGAGCAACTACGCCGAGAATAATCTCCTGCAAGCAATCAAATTCTACCAGTCGATAATTCCTCATATTATCGGGTCAGCTTCAACAAAACCAGATCTGAGACAATTTGGATTGGAAATGAAAGTTGATAAAACCCATCAATGAATATGTAATGCTGATTCAGACAGCCGGCAATAAATATTCAGGCTTTTCCTGGCCTCAAAACCTTTCGATCGCTCTCTTTTTAAGGATACTTTTTATACCTTGTTGCCTTACTTTCAACTTTAGCTAATGAAAACATTATATCGCATACATGTATACGCCATTTCTTTGGTTCTTTTCTTTTTCATCATTGGTTGCTCAACCCCCGCAGAAGATCAGCTCCTTTCTCCGGGTGAAGGCAGCCTTGCGGTTGACGGCGGTGAGATATGGTATAAAGTTTCTGGTGATGGAGATGGTATCCCTTTGGTCTTTCTGCATGGCGTACCTGGCTTCTCCAGTTTTTATTTAAAACCTTTGGAGGAGCTTTCTGCGTAAAGACCAGTCATCCGGTACGATCAGCTTGGCAGTGGTAAATCTCAGTTTACTGATGATACCACCAAGTTTACAGTTGAAAGATTCGTAGCCGAACTCGAGGCGCTCCGAAATCATCTGGGCATTGAAAAATGGCATGTTTACGGGCATTCATGGGGAACCATGCTAGGTATGTCCTACTATAAGGCCCACCCGGATCGGGTCGAATCCCTCACACTGGCCAGTCCTTGCCTTAGTTCGCATGAATGGCAGGAAAGCACACAGGCATTATTGCAAACACTGCCGGATTCATTGGTACAGGCCGTTGAAATAGCCGATTCAACGGGTAATTATGATTCTCCGGGCTATACGATGGCTATGGACCTTTTCTACGAAAAATTCGTCTTTGGTGAAAGGTTGATCGCGGAAGATCTTGACAGTACCATG
>CAYGOW010000019.1:0-322 GCA_964351425.1 uncultured Roseivirgaceae bacterium | reverse complement strand
ACCTACAATCCCGCCGTTTACGAATATATGTGGGGGCCAAGTGAATTCACTATTTCAGGCACCCTCGGTGACTTTGATGTGGTGGATGATCTCCCCGATGTGCAAGTCCCTGTTCTATTTACTGTTGGAGAATTTGATGAAATAAGTACCGAATCGGTTAAAGAGTGGGCCATGCGTACGCCTGATTCCCGTGTAGTAATATTTGAAGGTAGTAGTCATATGTCGCCCTGGAATTCCCCTACCGAAAGTATAGAAGTCCAACGCATATTTCTGAATGACCAGTCATTGAATTCCAATTAAACCGAAAGGCACAAGGAAATCA
>CAYGOW010000018.1:3462-19678 GCA_964351425.1 uncultured Roseivirgaceae bacterium | reverse complement strand
AATAGCTTGGTCTGCGTCTTGAAACTACTGATCCCATCGATCACAAAACAACCGGCTTTTTGAAGTCGCTGCGCTTCACGAAGGTTATTTTCCTCATCAAACCGGGCTTTTACTTCGAAAAGTACGGATACGTGCTTCCCATTTTCCGCCGCTTTTAACAGGGCAGCAGAAACGCGGGAATCATCGGCCAATCGATAAATGGTGATTTTTATGGCCAGTACACCAGGATCATCGGCCGCCTTTTCAAGAAGCTCAATGACAGGCTCGATGTTGTTGTACGGATGGTGCAAAAGCACATCCCGTTCCTGGAGCACCTCGAAAATATTTTCTTCACGAATCTTAGGATACGCCAGGGGCGGTACAGGAGCCGGCATTTCATAGAGCCGGTCTTTAAATTGCGGATGTTTTACAATCTGCCACAACCCGGTAAAATCAACCAGACTTCGCTTTTTGATCCTGAAGACATTGTCGTCATCTATTTGCCAGCGTTCCGTCAGAACTTTCATCATCCAGCTGTTGGGCCTGCCGGATACTTCAAGTCTCACTACACGACCGGTGCGGCGATTTTTAAGCTTCTGTTTGAGTTCATCCAGGAAATTCGCTTCGATATCATCACTCTCATCGAGCGTGAAGTCACCATTCCGCGTTATCCGGAATAAATTTGCCGAGAGAATTTCCACGTTCCTGAACAGGTATTGAATATTATTCAGGATAATATCTTCTACCGGGATAAAGTACGTTTTATCGTCCTTCTCCAGTTCATAAAACCGTGGAATATTGGATGGAACCTGTATAAAACTGAGCTTTTTATTTTCCGCCGCGTCCAGGCTTCGTGTAACGACCCCAAAAACAAGGCGGGTAGAATTCAGAATAGGAAAGGTATGGTAACTGTCGTAGACCATAGGAGTCAACATCGGGTAAATCGTTGACTCGAAATACGACAAAGCCGCCTTCTTCTCTTCCTTGCTTAGTTTCTTGAATTGAGATATAATGAATCCGCTTTCAATAAACTTCGGCTGCAGGACATTGAGGTAGAGGTCCTGTTGCTCCTCTGCATACTGTTTTGCCCGGTGAAACAGGACCTGCCGAAAGGTACTCTCCCGCAGGCCGCTGTAATCAATCCGCTGTTTCCCGTAATCGATATAGTTGTACAGGCTTCCTACCCGAATGGTAAAAAACTCATCCAGGTTAGATGCAGTAATGGCAAGGAACTTTAGCCGTTCGAAAATACTCTTCTCTTCGTCCTTGGCCTGATCAAGAACACGATCGTTAAACTTCAGCCAGCTCAGGTCCCGGCTGATATAGGGACTATTGGCAATCTGTTTTTTGATACGTTCACTCAAGATCATAGTAATTCTACTTCATTGGGGCAAAGGCCTAGACGTCTACCTTCGCATATTTTGCATTTCGTTCGATAAATTCCCGACGTGGTGCCACTTCATCTCCCATCAACATGGAAAACAGGTGGTCAGCTTCGGCGGCAGACTCAATGGTCACCTGCTTCAAGCTTCGCTTATCAGGGTTCATCGTAGTTTCCCACAATTGTTCCGGGTTCATTTCACCCAGACCCTTATACCGTTGGACGGATACGGATTCTATCTTTCCATCCTTAGCCAGGTCTTTCACCAACGCTTCACGCTCGGCTTCTGTCCAGCAATAGCGCTCTTTTTTACCACGCTTTAACTGATACAAAGGAGGTAATGCAATGTCCCGATATCCCTCCTCGGTTAATTCGTGCATATAACGAAAGAAAAATGTAAGGATCAGCGTACGAATGTGGCTTCCATCCACATCGGCATCCGTCATGATAATGATTTTGTGATAACGGAGCTTGATCATGTTCAACGCTTTTTCATCCTCATCGGTTCCGAAGCTTACTCCAAGGGCAGTGATCATGTTCTTGATCTCCTCGTTTTCGTAAATCCGGTGTTCCTGGGCTTTCTCGACATTCAGGATCTTACCTCTCAATGGCAGAATAGCCTGAAAATTACGATCACGTCCCTGCTTGGCTGATCCACCTGCAGAATCTCCCTCAACCAGGTATAATTCACAGATTCCCGGATCGCTGTTCGAACAGTCGGCCAATTTGCCGGGCAATCCTGTTCCGCCGAGAACACTCTTACGCTGCACCATTTCACGTGCCTTTCGGGCGGCATGTCGCGCCTGGGCGGCAAGAATTACCTTCTGGACGATCTGCTTAGCTTCTTTTGGATTTTCTTCAAGAAAATAATTCAGCATTTCCCCTACCACAGTGTCCACTGCGCCGGAAACATCCGAATTCCCTAATTTGGTTTTAGTCTGACCCTCAAACTGAGGCTCAGCCACTTTGACGGAAATTACCGCTGTAAGCCCCTCGCGAAAATCGTCCCCGCTGATATCAATTTTTACTTTATCAAGTAATCCTGATTTATCCGCATAGGATTTCAGGGTTCGGGTAAGTGCCCGTCGAAAACCAGCTACGTGTGTTCCGCCTTCTATGGTATTGATATTGTTCACATAAGATACCACATTCTCCGAGTAGGATGTATTGTAGCTTAAGGCGACTTCCACCGGAATCGGGCCATCCTCACGAGACATGAAAACCGGCTCGGGTATCAATGCTTCCCGCGTGCTGTCCAGGTATTCAACAAACTCCTTCAGACCGCCTTCCGATAAAAATTCATCCGAAATCGGATTCCCGTTTTCGTCCAGCTCACGCTTGTCGACCAGGGTGATTTTAATACCTGCATTCAGGAAAGAAAGCTCGCGCATACGGGATGCAACGGTATCATAATTATATTTGGTCTCATTAAATATCGAACTGTCCGGTTTGAAATGAATGACGGTACCGGTTTTATCTGTTTTGCCAATTTCTTTTACCGGATACTGTGGAACACCACGGCTGTATTCCTGCTCATAAATAGCCCCGTTTCTGTAGACCGTCGCATGCAACATCGTTGATAAGGCATTCACACAGGATACACCCACTCCGTGAAGACCGCCAGACACTTTGTACGTATCCTTATCGAACTTACCGCCCGCATGCAGAACGGTCATGACCACCTCTAGCGCTGATCGTTGTTCCTTCTGGTGCATATCGGTCGGAATTCCCCGGCCATCATCCGTTACGGTAATGGAATTATCCTCTTCGATGGTGACAGATATCTCGTCACAATACCCGGCAAGGGCTTCATCAATAGAGTTATCCACTACTTCCCAGATCAGGTGGTGCAGTCCTTTTACCCCCACGTCACCAATGTACATGGCAGGTCGTTTACGTACGGCTTCCAGGCCTTCTAAAACCTGGATATTACCGGCTGAATAATCGGAGTTTTTGTTTTGCTTTTTTTCGCTCATAATTTCATGTGACAATCCCGCAAAAATACACAATTTACCTGTTTTTTACGCCCCATTTCGGGGGTTAATTCAGTGTATTTTTAAGGTTTTTTCAGGAAGGTCCCCTACTGCTGATCAGGGGGCTGATTTACCGCGTTTTACAGACTAAAATGCGCCAATACGAATCATTACCAGGGTACAGGCTTCTTCGGTTTCAATTCCTTTTTTTTGCGCCATCTCCATCAGCTCATCATTCTCAGTCCCAGGATTAAAAATGATGCGTTTTGGTTCGAGGCCCAGAATGTAAGAATAGTAAGGTTCCTGGTTTTGGGGACCGAGGTATAACGTAACGGTATGCACGTCTTCAATCGCCGGAGATTCCCGAAGGTCCAGTATGGTTTCCCCAAATACTTCGCCCTTCCGAATACCCACCGGAACGAAAGGTATGTGGTGATTCTTCAGCATTTGCGCTGCTATGTAGGCATAGCGGGCCGGATTGGTCGTTGCCCCGATAATTACTGTTTTCTTCATGCAGTCGTTTTATTAAAGTACCTGGCAAGGGCAGCCTCGGCACACCGTTCGCCATCCATGGCGGCAGACACAATACCTCCGGCATATCCCGCGCCCTCTCCCACCGGAAACAATCTGCCTACACTAATATGTTCAAGTGTTTCCCGGTCCCGGGGAATCCGAACGGGTGATGAGCTCCGGCTTTCCACCCCAACAATTTGTGCTTCGTTGGTGTAATAGCCCTTCATTTTTTTACCGAAAGCTTTAAACGCTACCCGAAGGCGCTCGGCGACTTGTTCGGGTAATACGTCCCACATATCCAGCGAAACCAGGCCCGGCTGATAGGAAGTGTCGGGCAGGGTCGATGAAACCCGATGGTGCACAAAATCCACCATACGCTGGGCAGGAGCCGCCTGTGTTCCTCCGGCAAGCTGACAGGCCCGTTGTTCGATTGTCTGCTGAAACATCAGTCCTGACAGTTCGCCCGCATCGGCATATGGCCTGAAATCCTCTTCATCCACAGCTACCACAATTCCGGAATTGGCAAATTTTGAATCCCGCCGTGACGGGCTCATGCCATTGACCACCACTTCGCCAGGAGCTGTGGCTGCCGGAACGATAAAGCCCCCAGGGCACATACAAAAGGAGAAAACACCTTTTTTGACACCCTGATAAGCGGATTGGTGTACCAGAGAATAGGACGAAGCCGGAAGCCAGGGGCCACGATCAGCGCCGCAGTGATACTGAATCCGGTCGATCAGTGATTGTGGATGTTCAATGCGTACTCCGAGAGCGAAAGGCTTCGCTTCTATAGCCACTCCCCTTCTGGATAACAAATGGAAAATATCCCGGGCAGAATGTCCCGTTGCCAATAAAACCGCATCTGCTTCTACCTTACTCCCATCCTGTAACACGACTCCGCGAATTTCATTCTCCTTCAAAATGAGATCATCCACCCGTGTATCAAAGTGAATCTCCCCACCGGCGTGCAGGATACTTTCCCGAATCTCCTGCACAATTCCCGGCAACTTGTTGGTACCAATATGCGGATGTGCCTCAAACAAAATGTTTTCTTTGGCGCCATGCGCCACGAGTATTTCCAACACCCGCTGGATGTCTCCCCTCTTCTTTGAACGCGTATACAGTTTCCCGTCAGAATAGGTGCCTGCACCGCCTTCCCCGAAACAGTAATTGGATTCCGGATTGACGATATGTTTCTTATTGATGTCGGCTATATCACGACGACGTTTACGCACATCGCTGCCCCGTTCGATGATTATCGGCTTTACGCCCATCTCAACACAACGCAACGCAGCAAACATCCCTGCGGGCCCTGCGCCAACTATCAAGAGGCGCGGAGCATTGGCTACATTTTTGTAATCTCGTTGATAGGAAATGACCGGCGGAGGTGTTTCACGCACATATAAGTCAGCCTGAATATGAACCCGCACTTCCTTTTTTCGTGCATCGATGGATCGTTTCTGGATACGTACCTCAGCATCACTCAATCCGGACCGTGTTTGTACAATTTGGTCAAGGTGATCGTCATCAAAGGCTTCGTTGGGAGGCAGTGTAAGGGATAAGCTTTTTTTCACACTGCGAAATTAACCAATTATCAACTCATCTACGGCCTTTTTGCAAACGGAATACGTATCCGATATTCAATCCGAAGCTAATCCGTAGTGTGACTGCTTCCTGGGGTAAATCATCAAATACCTCAGCATACCCTTCCGGGTTTGAAAAATTACGAAAGCCCGTTCCTGCACCAATGTATCCATCCAGGGTAAGCCCCGACCCGGCTACATCAGCCATGAGCCGATATCCCAGAAGCAGGGAATATTCAATTTTCCATTCTCCCGCCTTGATCTTATCAACTTCCTCGGGAGCCACCAGCACATTGGCAAAATGATTCAGGTGGCTATAGCGCAATTCATGACCAAAATACCACAGGCCATTCGGTCCCCCGTCGTTGTAAAACTTCTGGCGAAATGCCGAGGTAATTCCTCGTGTATACGTCTTATCCAGTTCCACTTCACTGTCGGCTCCAAAAAATGGATTTCGGATTCCTTCCAGTTCAATTTCAAATCCCATCCGCTCCTGCATGTAATACTCCACAGCCACCGGCACGCGGCCGAGAAAACTCATGAATGGGTTAAAGCCAATGATTATCGCATGTGTTTCATTGAGGCGTGGTTTAAAATATCCATCCCGACGTCCCTTAAATCGGTATTCCCCAACACCATAATCGACCTCCTTTGTCGTTCGTTCGATTACTTGCGGCGTGGCGTCATAAATAGGCTTGTAATAGCCGGCCAGATCGCCGTTCTGTTCATAAATTTCCCAGGTCCCCTGTTTCTTTCCATCTTCAATGATTCCACGGGTTCTGACCGAGCCATCTTCGAAAAAGCCAATATATTCTCCATGACCCTGGTCAAAATGGCATTCGGCCTCTTTATGTCCATCTTCCAAATAATATTTCCAAAGCCCGTCCTGTTTGTCATTTTTCATCTGACCTTCCAGCTTAAGCGCCCCCGACGGGTAAAATTCGCGATACGGACCCGTACCTTGTACATAGGTTCCTTCACCCAGTAAATTGCCATCCGGATAATAAATCTTCCAGGCACCTTCTTTCTGTCCTTCAGCAAACATGCCGGTTGATTGGAGCGCCCCTGAAGGATAGAAATACGACCACTTTCCGCTTTCATTATCTCCGCTAAAATCACCCATGGCTGAAACGGTACCATTCGGATGAAAGAATTCCCACATTCCTTCCTTTTCACCATTTTTGAGCAACCCACGTGCCTCCACATGCCCCGCCTCATCAAAAAACGTCCATTCCCCCTGTTTCTGCGATCCAATCACCGGACCAGCCGCCTTCTTTCTCCCATTTGGATAATATTCAGTCAGGCGCCCCTGGTTATGGGTGTACATGACGGTGCCAAGTAAAGCGCCGTTTTCATAATACGACTTCCAGCTGCCTTCACGTTTATTTGCCGTATACGCTCCCTTCTCCTTTACCTGGCCATTTTCAAAATAAAAAATCCATTCCCCTGTGCGTTGATGATCACTGACTTCCCCTTCCATCAGCTTCTTGCCACTTTCATAAAAATATTCCCAGTAGCCATCGTTGGAATTTCGGTGGACATCCCCCCTCATCTTGAGGATTCCATTTTCGAAGAAAAACTCCCAGGTCCCGATGGTTTCATTATTTTCAAACTGACCACGGGACTCAATTTGTCCGTTGAGATAATAGGACCTGTACGGTCCGTCCAGAATATTCGTGAGGGTATCGGTAATATAGTAGGTCTCTTTCAGGAATTTACCTTCCTGATCATGGTATGTCTCCCGCAGCACCTGTCCGTTTACGACGGGTGACAAGCATAGCATGCCCAATAGTATATGATAAAAAAATGTCTTCAATCGAAAAAAATGCCTGTTCCAATGGTTATCGGGACAGTTCCTTCAGTGTCTTCACCACCCAGCTCTTGCCCCATTCTTCCTTTTCCTGATCACTCCACAATTCCGGAAAAAATATTATCCGCTGATATCGTGGTGGCAGGTATTTCTGCCAATTGGTACCTCCGGTGGCGGCAATGTCCTCCGGATCTTTGTGGAGGTACCTTACCGACGACTTATAATGTGCCAGTGGCCAGAATACATTAGCAAGCAAGTCAAATTTCTTCAACTCTACCACTATATCCGACCCCCTTTCATCATCCCTGTAATATTTTTGATACAATTGAAGCAAATTTCGCCCCTTCAAGCGGTTACCTTCCTCAATAAAGTCTGACAAATACTTCTCTTCGAATTGCTGAAGGGTTAATGTCTTTTTCCCGGACGCCAATTCAGTGGCCCCTTTCCGCCAGTAAATATCCGTTATAAGGTGGGCGATATCATCATCTTTTTTGTAGGAATCACGCACTTCCTGAGCCACCAGGTTGATCATATCGGTGGAGTGAATTTCGATAAGCCGGTACTGGGCCGATTGAAAACCACTGGCAGGCAGCAGGGACATTCTGAATTTCAGGAATTGTTCCCTTTCCATTCCTTCGATCATGACGGAGAATGAATTTTCGAGGATAGTGAAATAGCCATTCATTCGTCTGACTTTTTCAAGAAAAACCTCAGGCTTTACGGGTTCTTCTGTATCAGTTAATTGCCGCATTTCCCATTGCACCAGTTTAAAAAACAGTTCGGTATGCTGATGATAAACGATGAAAATCATCTCATCAGGCATTCCCGTTTTTGGATTTTGCAGGCTAAGCAGGGTATCCAGGTGAATGTAATCCCAATAGGTCAGATAATCAGAGTAGAGCAGTCCGTCGAGGTAGGATGACAAGTCCTGGCCCATTACCTCATATTTTTCTTCCAGTTTACGAATTTGCTCCAGGATTTTGTCGTCAATTTCGGATTTATGCATGGGGTTAAGAGGTTTACTATCTTTGGTTGTGTAAATTTGAAACTATTAAGTGAATAACCCAAAATAGAATCGATATGAATCAGAACGGCACTGAAACCGGGACGCGCAAATCGGGGAAAAACGATGTTTTTGAATCACCTGATTTTTATAACCTTGACGACCTGTTAACCGAAGAACATAAGCTTATTCGCTCTTCGATCCGGGATTTTGTCAAGAAAGAAATTTCTCCCTATATCGAGGACTGGGCGCAAAAGGCACACTTTCCCTATGAAATTGTAGCCAAATTCGGAGAAATCGGAGCGTTCGGTCCGACGATCCCCGAAACCTATGGCGGCGGCGGCCTGGATTATATCAGTTATGGGTTGATCATGCAGGAAATTGAACGCGGCGATTCAGGGATGCGCTCAACGGCGTCAGTGCAGGGATCACTCGTGATGTACCCGATCTACGCCTTCGGTTCTGAAGACCAAAAACAGAAGTACCTGCCTAAATTGGCCTCCGGCGAAATGCTTGGTTGCTTCGGACTTACGGAGCCGGACCATGGGTCCAACCCGAGTGGCATGGTGACCAATTTTCGGGATGCCGGTGACCATTATGTATTGAATGGAGCTAAAATGTGGATCTCCAATTCGCCAAAGGCGGATATTGCCGTTGTTTGGGCCAAAAACGAGGAAGGCCGGATTCACGGGTTGATTGTTGAGCGTGGCATGGAAGGGTTCACAACCCCTGAAACCCACGGAAAGTGGTCATTACGCGCCAGTGCGACAGGCGAACTTGTCTTTGACAATGTTAAAGTGCCGAAGGAGAATCTCTTGCCAGGCAAATCAGGCCTGGGAGCGCCATTGATGTGCCTGGATTCAGCCCGTTACGGTATTGCCTGGGGTGCGATCGGAGCAGCGATGGATTGTTATGAATCTGCCCGACGTTACGCGGCCGAGCGCATTCAGTTTGGCAAACCAATCGGTTCGTTCCAGCTTATCCAGAAAAAACTGGCAGAAATGCTAACCGAAATCACCAAAGCTCAGTTGCTTAACTGGAAGTTGGGGAAAATGATGAGTGAAGGCAAGGCGACTACCCCTCAGATATCCATGGCAAAAAGGAATTCGGTAGATGTGGCCCTGAAGATTGCCCGTGAGGCACGTCAGATCCACGGTGGCATGGGCATAACGGATGATTATCCGATCATGCGCCATATGATGAACCTGGAGTCAGTGATCACCTATGAAGGGACACATGATATTCACCTGCTCATTCTGGGCGCGGAGATAACAGGCATCCCCGCTTTCAACTAATCATCTGTATCAACCCTGGCCCGAATGGTCATTCGCTGGGCCGGGGCTGTCGGGTCATTTGAATAAATCGTGACACTTTTCTGCTGGTTACCCTTGCGCCGGGTGGCATCGAATGTCACTTCTACCGTGGTAGATTCGCCGGGCTTCAATGTCATTTTTCTGATTTTTGAAGAAATACAATCGCAGTTGCCTTTGACCTGCCGGATCACCAACGGACTTTGACCGCTATTGCTCACTGTAAACTCGGTGGTCACCCGCTCGCCCTCCGATATTTTCTCGAAGTCATGGAGCGCCTCTTCAATTTTCAAATGAGGAGCCGTTTTTAATTCTTCCGCGGTCATGGGCGGAAAATATTCCTCGATAGTGGCATACAGATTGACACTTTTCCGACTGGCCCCATCCGGTTCGTTAGTAAAGAAGGTGATATTATCCGAACTAAATCCCAAATCATTTTTTGCCTTGGCG
This sequence comes from uncultured Roseivirgaceae bacterium, assembly GCA_964351425.1. Classification (GTDB taxonomy): domain Bacteria; phylum Bacteroidota; class Bacteroidia; order Cytophagales; family Cyclobacteriaceae; genus JAUILA01. The sequence continues at coordinate 9,676 of CAYGOW010000018.1, read as the reverse complement.
TCGTACAGCACAATCATATCGGCTGTCTTTCCGGGTTCCACCTGTAGGGGGTCGAAAGAAACCTTTACATGGGCTGGCTTTTCAACATTCTCCTGAAAAACCAGGATGGAGTCACTATCGTTGTATACCTTAAATCGCTTTTCTGTCGGCTGGTCAGTCGTGAATACCTTCCCCATGTTCAGCGTGGCATATTTCAATCGAATTCCCCCGATTTTCTGCCTGTATTCTTCTGCGATGGAATTGGCAGTTGGAATAACCTTGCCCTGAATGAATAAGTTGACCATTTCAGGCAATCCGTCGAAACCGACCGTGAGGCTCTTATTGAAAATCCCGGGACGGTTATTAGGATTGTATTGGGCCTGGACAAAGCCGGAATCCCCGGGTGCGATGACACCTTGCGTCCAGCTTGGTGTGGTACAACCGCAGGAAGCATTTACAGCAGTGATCCTGAGAGAGTCGGTACCCTTGTTGACAAATCTGAAATCATGTGTGACGGGTCCGTCCGCTTCATAAATTGTTCCGAAATCATGACGCTGACTTTCAAACTGAATTTTGTCGGCATATTGCGCTTGCAATGCCAGTGGAAGAAACAACCAGGTAATAAGAAAAAATCGTGACATAGGTTAAAAAAGGTTTGATCAAAGGTAGCAAAAAGGCAGATAATTTTGAACCCGCCTTTGTTAGTCCCCGCCTTTTAACGTAAGAATGGCTGTGGTTGTGTGATGAATTCATTTTATTTGTGGAAAATTTTAAGCAATGGCGAGAATACTTACAGGAATACAAAGCAGCGGGAAGCCCCACCTGGGGAATTTACTGGGAGCGATTTTACCGGCAATTGATTTGTCGCGGCAGGAAAAGAATGAATCCCTCCTTTTTATTGCTGATTTGCATTCATTGACCACGATCAAAGATGCTGAGCTTCGTCGGGAGAACACCCGTGCGGTGGCGGCAGCTTGGTTGGCGGCCGGTTTCGACACAACGAAGAATCTTTTGTATCGCCAAAGCCGAATCCCTGAAGTATGCGAGCTGACCTGGTACCTCAATTGTATCACGCCATTCCCCATGCTTGCCAACGCACACAGCTTCAAAGATAAATCGGACCGCCTGGCCGATGTAAATGCCGGTTTATTTACCTACCCGGTGCTGATGGCCGCCGATATCCTGCTGTATGATGCGGAAATTGTACCTGTCGGAAAAGATCAAAAACAGCACCTGGAAATGACCCGCGACATTGCAAATTCCTTTAATGCCATGTACGGAGAGACATTTGTGGTGCCGGAAGCCCGGATCGATGAACAAGTCATGACCATCCCCGGAACGGACGGACAAAAAATGAGTAAGTCTTACGGGAACACCGTGGATATATTTTTGCCGGATAAAAAGTTGCGTAAACAAGTCATGAGCATTATTACCGACAGTACGCCACTGGAGGAGCCGAAGGATCCGGATACCTGCAATGTGTTTTCAATATACAGCTTGCTGGCTTCTGATGCAGAAACTGATGAAATGCGGAATAATTACGAGGGCGGGAATTATGGCTACGGACATGCCAAGCAGGCACTGTATGAATTACTTGTGAAGCGGTTTGCGGATGAGCGGGAAACCTATTCGCATTTGATGGAAAATCCTGACGAACTGGAAAAACAACTGGAGGCAGGTGAGGCCAAAGCGCGGGACCTCGCGGCAGATGTCCTGGGACGGGTTCGGAAAAAACTGGGGTACCGTTAGACGATATCCTTCGGGCGCCAGACTACTTCCGATTGCTTCGGGTTGATCAGCAATACGATTCGTAGCGGTTTAGGCAGAATGACCAGTTTGGTATTGTTGCTTTCGTAGTCATCCACATCGACAAAAACACCTTCCGAATAAGGCACTTTATATTCTCCGTCAATTACCTCGAATTTATTGGGGATATACGCTATAGGAAGCAGTACGTCACTATCGGGGCAATATTCGTCGTGCACTTCATGCAAGGCATCCTCGAGATAATCCCCGTAGTGGTCCTGAAAAGCATCTTCAAGCTCATGGATCGCCTCTTCCATTTCATCATACGCTTCCTCATGATAATCCAGCTTGCTCAGCGCCGTTTTTTTCTCCAGAATCTCAACCAGGTCTTTTTCGAGTTGTTCGATTTCCATAGTAACAGTATTTGTGTACAAAGCTCACGAGTCTTTTATTAACAAGCAACAAAAACTCAGGAGAATACTACATGATCATAAAATTTCCTTTCTTTACGGGGAAAGCTTATTTTTACTAAAAGTAGAAGAACGATGGCAGAAACAGATTTCTTACCGCTTAAAGGGACAGATTACATCGAGTTTTACGTAGGAAACGCAAAACAGTCTGCCCTGTATTATCAATATGCCTTTGGCTTTACACTTATTGCCTATGCGGGGCCGGAAACAGGCTTGCGTGACCGGGTAAGTTATGTGCTGAAGCAAGGTAAAATCCGTATTGTCCTGACCTCATCTTTGAAGGAAGACTCCCCTATCACACGGCATGTTGCCAGGCACGGTGACGGGGTAAAAGTACTGGCCCTGTGGGTGGATGATGCTGAATCGGCCTTTCGTGAAACTACCCGGCGAGGTGCCGAAGCCGTTTCTGCCCCTGAAGTACTGGAAGATAAACACGGATTGGTGCGGGTAGCCACCATCAAAACCTATGGCGATACGGTGCATACCTTCGTCGAACGGGGTAATTATTCCGGGCCCTTCCTGCCCGGGTTTGTTGAAAAGACCAGCAATGTGGCTGTTTCTCCGATCGGACTTGAGTATGTTGACCACTGCGTGGGAAATGTAGGATGGGGTGAAATGAATAAGTGGGTTAAATTTTACGAAGATGTGATGGGCTTCAAGCTCCTGATCACCTTTGATGACAAAGATATAAGCACCGACTACACCGCCTTAATGTCGAAGGTGGTGTCGAATGGCAACGGGTATATAAAATTTCCAATAAACGAACCGGCTGAAGGGAAAAAGAAATCCCAGATCGAGGAATACATTGACTTCTACAAAGGAGCAGGCGTACAGCATATTGCCGTTGCGACGAATGACATCATTCATACCGTCAGTGAATTAAGGGAACGAGGCGTAGATTTTCTCTATGTTCCGGATACCTATTACGACGATTTATTTGAGCGTGTCGGGGACATCGAGGAAGATATTAAACCTTTGAGAGACCTGAACATACTGGTTGATCGGGATGAGGAAGGCTATCTTCTCCAGATATTTACCAAGCCCGTCCAGGACCGGCCAACGGTATTTTATGAAATCATTCAGCGAAAAGGCGCCAAGTCATTTGGGAAGGGAAACTTCAAAGCCTTGTTCGAAGCCATTGAACGCGAACAGGAGTTACGTGGCAATTTATAATTCAAATTAAAACCAAATCACACAACCTATGTCAGACGTCCAGGAAAAGGCGCAAAAGTGGCTGAATAGCCAAATTGACGACAGCGCCCGCGAAGAAATCCATGCACTCATGAAAGACCCGGAAGCCCTATCCGAGGCCTTTTATAAAGATCTTGAGTTCGGGACTGGTGGACTCCGCGGGATCATGGGTATTGGTTCGAACAGAATGAATAAATATACGGTCGGAATGGCCACACAGGGACTTGCTAATTACCTGATTAGCCAATTCCCCGACCTGGACCAGATCAAGGTAGCCATTGCACACGACAGCCGGAATAACAGCCGTTTCTTTGCGGAGACAACAGCCAATGTTTTTGCTGCCAATGGCATCAAAGTCTACTTGTTTGAAGAGCTCCGTCCTACCCCTGAATTATCATTCGCCATCCGTCACCTGAATTGCCAGAGTGGTGTGGTATTGACTGCTTCGCATAACCCTAAGGAGTACAATGGGTACAAAGCCTACTGGGACGATGGCGCGCAGATGGTATCGCCGCATGACAAGAATGTGATAAATGAAGTGAAGCAAATCGCCTCCATTGATGATGTAAAGTGGGACGGGCCCGCAAATCTGATTCAATCGATCGGCGAAGATGTAGACCGCGCGTACCTGGCTGAATTGGCCAAGCTCAGCCTTTCTCCCGATGCGGTACAACAGGAAAAAGACCTGAAGGTTGTATTCTCCCCGATCCATGGGACCGGCATTACACTGGTACCCCGGGCACTCAAGCAGATTGGCTTTACCAATGTTTCCGTTGTAGAAGCCCAGGCAACCCCCGATGGGAATTTCCCCACGGTGATTTATCCGAACCCGGAAGAAGCCGATGCACTGAAACTTGCCTTGCAAAAGGCGAAAGAAATTGATGCGGACCTGGTGATGGCCACAGACCCCGACGCGGACCGGGTGGGCATCGCCTGCAAAAATCTGACGGGAGAATTTGTGTTGCTGAATGGCAATCAGACCGGATCCCTGCTGATTTATTATGCGCTCAAGCGCTGGCAGGAGAATGGAAAGCTGGACGGAAACCAGTTTATTGTCAAAACGATTGTCACGACAGACATGATCCACCGAATCGCGGAAAAATTCAACGTGGAATACTTTGACACGCTCACAGGGTTTAAATACATCGCTTCCATTATCCGCGAACTGGAGGGTAAGAAAACATTTATTGCCGGAGGAGAAGAAAGCTATGGGTACCTGATCGGTGATTTCGTCCGCGATAAGGATGCTATTGCCTCGTGTGCCATGATTGCAGAAATGTGTGCCTGGGCCAAATCCCAGGGCATGACCATCTATGAGTTATTGATTGATTTATACCACCAGTTTGGTTATTACAAGGAGAATTTGATCTCGCTCACCAAAAAAGGACAAAAAGGCGCGGAAGAAATTAGTCAGATGATGGCCGGGTTCCGGGAGAATCCACCGAAAGAATTGGGTGGGTCGAAGGTGATCCGGTTAATTGATTATGCTCAGTCCACCGACCGGAACCTGAAAGAAGGCACTGTGGATTCGATTGATTATGACAAATCCAACGTACTGCAGTTTTTCACAGAGGATGGCTATAAGATTTCAGCCCGTCCATCCGGTACTGAGCCTAAGATTAAATTCTATATGAGTGTTCATGCACCCCTTAAAGACAAGGGTGATTTCACCACTGTCACTCAGCAACTTGACGGCATTCTGAATGCCCTTGAGTCGGATTTAATGTCCAGATAATATTCTGATATACAGAATTTTAGTCAAAAAGCGCCCTGACGGGCGCTACACCCATGTTGGCGAAAAAATCACTGCTTTTAGGGATATTATTTGCGCAGAAAGTGCGTATATTCAGGGAATGATTTTATATTAGCATGCAATACACCAGCTTATCATTGTCTATGGATCAGGAGTCGGATATTCTCATGCAGAAAGTACGTTTCATTATGGAATCACCTTCTGAGAGAGTTAAATACAAAAGCCTATCTTCGTTTAAGGAGAAATTAGTTTTTTTAAAATCCCACTTCATAATGTCCGACATGGCGGTTCGTTTACTCGAGCGTCAGTATCTCCTCTCCCCTCAGCGACAGGAAGAATTAATGAATAAGGTGGATTCCATTATCGAGCATATCGAAGCCTGATTACCAGGAAACCTTAATCGTCTGCCCCCTGTTTACCGAAAATTGTATCTCTTCAGGATAATTGTTTGATCATTTGGCTGATGTGATTCTCAGCCGCAAACAAATTATCATAAACCGCCGCGATTTTATGGTCCTCGTCCAGCAAATATGTAATTCGTTTTGACTTCTTGAGGATAGGCATCTTGGCTTTATAGAGCCGGGAAACACGCGCGGTTTTATCGCTCAACAATTCAAATGGCAGGTTATGTGACTTTTTAAACTTCAGGTGTGACTCAATCGAATCGGTACTAATTCCGAAGACAGGAATATCCACATCACGAAATGCAGAAAAATTATCCCTGAATGAACATGCTTCCTTGGTGCAACCAGGTGTAAAATCCTGGGGGTAGAAAAAGAGAATGAGTGACTTTCCTTTGGCGTCCTTGCTCAGGGTGAAATCTGACCCGCTTGTGGAGGGCAAGGTAAAATCAGGAGCCTGCGAATTTTTTGATAGTGACATATATCCTTAATGCGAAACAAGGTCAAGTTGTTCATCAACCAACACCAAACCTTCGGAATTAATCGATTTTAAGGTGACCGGGAGAATATCATTGATTCTGACCGGATCATACTTCGCTGCCACCCGGATATAATTTTCTGTATAGCCATGCATGTGGCCATCAACGATATCCTCTTCAAACAATACCCTGGCA
>CAYGOW010000018.1:0-3452 GCA_964351425.1 uncultured Roseivirgaceae bacterium | reverse complement strand
CCCAATTGTTCCCGATAAAAGGCCTGGCGCTTCTTTTCAGACAGGATGCGCAGCATTTTAGATCGTTTGGTTCGCACCTTCATGGGAACCACCTGATCCATTTCTGCAGCTGGCGTATTTTCCCTTTCCGAGTAGGTGAATACGTGCAGGTAGGAAATATCCAAATCCCTCAGGTATTCATAGGTAGTCATAAAATCCTCATCGGATTCTCCCGGAAATCCCACAATGACATCTACTCCAATACACGCATGCGGCATCTCCTGCTTAATTTTTGCGATTCGGCTCGTATATAAGTCGCGCAGATAGCGGCGTTTCATTTTCTTCAGGATCTTGTCTGATCCGCTTTGTAGTGGAATATGGAAATGGGGAACAAAACGATTCGAACCGGCGACATATTCAATGATCTCATCATGCAGCAAGTTGGGCTCTATCGAAGAGATCCGGATCCGTTCAATATCCACCTCCTGATCCAATGCCTGGACAAGATCCACAAACCTGTCTTCCCGTTTGCCATTACGTATTCCAAAGTCACCCGTATTCACTCCGGTGAGAACAATTTCCTTAACGCCGGATTCAGCAATCTTTTGGGCTTGTAAAACAACGTCGGGAATGGTATTGCTTCTGCTCTTACCACGAGCCAGAGGGATCGTACAAAAAGTGCAGCTATAATCACACCCATCCTGCACCTTCAGGAACGTTCGGGTTCGGTCATTTATGGAAAAAGACGGGACAAAACTATCGGCCTCGTCCACTTCGCCGGCAATTACCGTTGGCTTTTCCGGGCGAACAAATCCGTCCAGCAATTCCACCAGGCGAAATTTCTCTGCGGCACCCAATACAGCATCTACTCCGGGAATTTCGGCAATTTCTTTAGGTTTTAATTGGGCATAGCATCCGATAATGGCCACATATGCATCAGGAGAGATCTTTCGGGCCTCCCGTACAATCTTCCGGCATTTGCGGTCTGCATTTTCGGTAACCGAACAGGTGTTGATGATAAAAATATCCGGACTTTCGGTAAACTCCACCTTGCGATAGCCATTGTCCTCGAACTTGCGGGAAATGGTGGACGTTTCCGAGAAATTGAGCTTACAACCCAGCGTATAGAATGCGACCTTTTTCATCGAGGCGCAAAGATAGGCATTTTCACGAAAAGCTCCAGCGCTTGAAGGTTTAGACAGATTCGACAGGCCCCAGGATTAGGCCATCCTTCATTTCGAGCGTGCGGTCGGCCATTTGCGCCAGTTCCTCATTGTGAGTGACAATGACAAAAGTTTGTTTGAATTCATCCCTGAGTTCAAAAAAGAGTTTATGCAGTTGTTCTGCATTCCGGGAATCCAGGTTGCCGGAAGGTTCATCCGCAAATATCATTAACGGATCATTGATCAGGGCCCTTGCCACTGCTACCCGTTGCTGTTCGCCCCCAGATAATTCGGAAGGTTTATGGTCGGACCGGTCATTTACCCCCAGGCGTGTGAGCAATTTCATGGCACGACCCTCTACCTCCGAGCGGGACATTCCATGTATATAACCGGGTATGCAAATATTCTCCAATGCAGTAAACTCAGCCAGTAGGTTATGAAATTGAAAAATGAACCCGATATTTTTATTTCGAAATGCCGCTTTCTCACGCTGTTTCATTTGATCGACCCGTTTGCCGTCGATTGTGAGCACTCCCGAATCTGGTGCGTCAAGAGTACCCATGATATGTAACAAGGTGCTTTTACCTGCCCCGGAGGAGCCAACGATGGAGATAATTTCAGATTTTTTAACCTGGATATCCACTCCTTTAAGTACCCGAAGATCGCCGAAAGATTTTGTAATTCCGCTTGCCTGCAGCATGAAAACTAAATGATGTATTTGCGGTCAAACTTACTAAATAAAAGTGTTATCCCCGCGCTACAAAAAGGAGGATACACAAATACAGTCGGCCAGCTCCTTAAATCTGGCATCATTTCTTGATAGTTCGTACCAAAACGGTTAGCTTCGTGCAAAAATTCTGATCGCATGAACATCCACGAATATCAGGCAAAAAATATCCTCAACAAGTACGGTGTCAATATCCAGCGCGGCATAGTGGTGGATAATCCGGAGAAGGCACAGGCAACTGCAAAGGAGCTTCATAAAGAAACCGGAACCGATTGGTACGTGATCAAAGCACAGATCCATGCCGGTGGCCGGGGTAAAGGAACCATTAAGGAAACGGGAAGTCATGGCGTTGTTTTAGCCAAATCGCTGGCAGAAGTTCCGAAAAAGGTAAAAAATATTATTGGTGGCACCCTGGTGACACACCAGACGGGAGAAGAAGGAAAGAAAGTAAATAAAGTCCTGCTGGCTGAAGACGTATATTATCCGGGTGACTCTGAACCCAAGGAATATTATATGTCCATCCTGCTGGACCGTGCCACGAGTCACAACGTGATCATGGCTTCTACCGAAGGTGGAATGGATATCGAGGAAGTCGCCGCCAATTCTCCGGAGAAAATCATCAAGGAGTGGATAGACCCATCGGTTGGACTTCAGCCCTTCCAGGCGCGTAAGATTGCCTTTGCACTTGGATTGAGCGGACAGGCATTCAAGGAAATGGTGAAATTTATTTTCTCTCTGTACAATGCCTATGAAGGAACGGATTCCTCGATGTTCGAGATTAACCCCGTGCTTAAAACAAGCGATGACCGCATTCTTGCGGTGGATGCCAAGGTAAACCTGGATGATAATGCCTTGTACCGTCACAAAGATTTGGCCGAGCTTCGGGATTTATCGGAAGAAGATCCCTTGGAAGTAGAAGCGGGAAAATCCGGATTGAATTACATTAAGCTGGATGGCAACGTCGGGTGTATGGTAAACGGAGCAGGTTTGGCCATGGCCACCATGGATATCATCAAACTTTCGGGTGGTGAACCAGCTAATTTCCTTGATGTAGGAGGAGGAGCGAATGCAGAGACGGTGGAAGCGGGCTTCAGGATCATATTAAAGGATCCGCACGTCAAGGCGATCCTGATCAACATATTTGGAGGAATCGTACGTTGTGACCGTGTGGCCAACGGCGTAGTGGAAGCCTACAAGAAAATCGGTACTATTGACGTACCCATCATTGTACGTCTTCAAGGGACCAATGCCGAGGAAGGCGCGAAGATAATTGAAGAATCAGGGCTAAAAGTAACCTCTGCGATTGTATTGAAAGATGCGGCCGCGAAGGTGAAAGAGGTCTTGCAATAAACTTTCTTTAAAGGGGCAATATTTCCTTAGAGGAGAATGGTGATTTAAAGGAATTCACTAGATTTGCCCCCTTAAAGTGAAAGCGTCCGTAGCCTGCCTGCCGATAGGTAGGTTCAACTGGATACCTGCCTGACCTGCTCCGCCAAAGCTACGAAGGCCGGAGACGGCAGGCAGGGAATACCAGGGAGACGGGCGGTATAGGAAGCAAAGAAAATAAGCGTCCGTAGTTCAAC
>CAYGOW010000017.1:13907-19973 GCA_964351425.1 uncultured Roseivirgaceae bacterium | reverse complement strand
CAGGTCACCCTTGATGTCCATCAGAAGAACGGGAACACCCGCATCAGATAACCCTTCGGCCATCACCTGCAGGGTTTTCGTTTTTCCCGTACCCGTAGCTCCCGCGATCAGTCCGTGACGGTTTAACGTTTTAAGGGGTGCTTTTATCAATGCCCCTGTGAGTGTTTCGCCATTGAGCATGGCCGCACCCAACGTGAGGTCAGGCCCTTTGAATGTATAGGCTTCCTGTATGAGTGCCGAAAATTCTTCAGATTTAGACATGTTTTTACTTTTTAAACCGCGATGCTACGATAAGTTCTTTTGTGCCATGGGACCAGTCGTAAAATCCGGATCCTGATTTAACGCCCTTGTGACCTGCAGTTACCATATTCACCAGTAACGGACAAGGCGCGTATTTGGGGTTGCCAAATCCGTCATGCAGTACGTGGAGAATGGACAGACAGACATCCAAACCAATAAAATCTGCCAGCTGCAACGGCCCCATAGGATGGGCCATTCCTAATTTCATTACCGTATCGATTTCCTCTACACCAGCCACTCCTTCATAAAGCGAATAGATAGCCTCATTGATCATGGGCATGAGAATGCGGTTAGCGATAAAACCAGGATAATCATTCACCTCGACAGGAGACTTGCCCAGCCGTTCGGAAACTGACATAATGGTTGCTGTTACCTCATCCGTTGTATTGTAGCCACGGATGATCTCCACAAGTTTCATAACAGGGACCGGATTCATGAAGTGCATGCCAATGACTTGTCCTGGTCGGTTTGTCACGGCGGCAATTTGGGTTATTGAGATGGATGAGGTATTGGTGGCTAAAATTGCCTTCTCGGGAGCCTTATCGTCCAGATCACGTAATATTTTCAATTTTAAGTCAACAGTCTCCGTCGCGGGCTCAACGACCAAGTCGGCTGATTTGACCCCGTTAGCCAGATCGGTGAAGGGTGAAATATTCTCCAACGTTGACGTCTTTACTTCTTCGGTGATAAGTTCTTTTTTTATTTGTCGGTCCAGGTTTTTTTCAATCGTACCCATCCCACGGCTTAAGGCATCCTCTGAAATATCAATCAGGGACACACTGAATCCATTTTGTGCGAATACATGGGCAATGCCATTTCCCATGGTACCAGAACCGATTACGGCAATATTTTTCATATAAAGTGATTCGTTTTTTCTGAATGGAATCAAAGATAAAACATTTAAGACTTTTATGAGAATGTTAAAACGACAGGTGGAATATTTGTTATACCTCCTTATATTGTCCCAGTTTTAACATAACCTAATACACTATGCTTAAGGAATTTAAGGAATTCATTGCCCGGGGCAATGTACTTGAACTTGCGGTTGGTTTGATACTGGCCACTTATTTTGGCGCCATTGTCAAATCATTTGTCGATGACATTATCATGCCACCCATTGGTCAGCTGATTGCCGGCGTGGATTTCTCTCAACTGAAGTTGGCCATTGCCGAAAAGACGTTGGAAGACGGTACCATCGAAGCGGTGACGATCAATTATGGCACATTCATTAATACGGTAATTACCTTTATCATTGTCGGGTTCGCCGTGTTTATGGTGGTGAAGGCATACAATAATTTTCTGAAAAAGAAGGAAGAGGCGCCAGCACCCGCCGCACCTCCGGCACCAAGCAATGAAGAAAAACTGTTAATGGAGATCAGGGACCTGCTAAGTAAGCGGAACTAATTCCTTAACTATTCAATAATTATGTACCTTCGCTCTATGGAAATAGGGCATACATACAGTCTCAAGGTCAATCGGGAAGTTGATTTCGGCGTGTACCTGGATTCGGAGAAAGGAGAAATTCTGATGCCATCCAAGTATGTACCGGAAGGAACAAAACCGGGTGACCTTGTTTCTGTTTTTGTGCACCGTGATTCGGAAGACCGCCTCCTGGCAACCACCCTGCAGCCTGCGGGCGAAGTAGGGGACTTGGTTGTCCTGGAAGTTAAAGATACGACCCCGCATGGTGCTTTTATGGATTGGGGACTGGAGAAAGACCTCTTTGTGCCCCGTGCTGAACAGCATATACCGTTTGAAGAGGGAATGCGTATTCCGGTGCGGATCGCGGTTGATTATGCGACCGACAGATTATTGGGTACGTCCAAGCTGCAACCCTTTTTGAAAAAAGACGCTACCGGGCTGTTTGAGGCGGGTGACAAAGTGGACTTAATCATTTATGATCAGAGTCCCCTTGGCATGAAGGTGATTGTGAACAAGGAATTCTTTGGGCTGATCTATCACTCCGATGTACACGAGCCGCTGACCTACGGTGACACACCCACCGGGTATATCAAGGAAGTTCGGGAAGACGGCAAATTGGATATTGCCCTGCGGCCTGCAGGCAAGGAAGGAATCGATCAGAATAAGAATATCCTCGAAGAAAAACTCCGGGAGAATAATGGATACCTGCGGTTAACGGATAAGAGTGATCCTGAAGAAATATTTCATCTGGTAGGGATGAGCAAAAAAGCCTTCAAAAAAGCGTTGGGTGGCTTGTATAAGCAGCGGAAAGTCCTTTTGGAGGAGAATGGAATACGATTAATCCCTTAGTTAGGAACGGAATTGTATTGAATGAGTCTGGGTGCCTGAATAAAGGACCGGTCGCGTAACCTGAACCGTTGCCTGAATCGAAAGTTAAATTCTGATTCTCCAAATTCATTTCTTGGGATGTAGGAAAATTTTAGTTCCAGGGTTCCGAAAATCAGGTTTTCATTTCGGGTACGTACACCCGCAGAAATACTCATGTAGGAATCAATCGATTCTGGGCATGAAATGCAATTTACGATAGCATAATCCACCCCGGCAAAAGGCCCCATGCGAAAGCCAAGGATAGCCCAGTTCGTATATAAAGTGGACTCTGCTCCCAGGGTGAGCCGCTGATCTGCAAATAGGCTGTCGGTGGACAGGCCAGCGATGAAATCTCTATTCAAAACCAGTGGGCTGTTCGTTACAGTATTGCCAAGGTACGTATAGCTGAAATCGACCAAATTTCGCAGTTTCTTGTTCCCGATGGGTAGCGCCCTCGTGTAATAAAGTGCGCGACCGAACAAAACAATATCCTCTGCTTTCGAATTGCGATAATAACTGCTGGTTTCCAGGTTAAATTGATAGAAGTTACCCTTCTTATTTGGTCGGGAATACCTGAATTTTAAAGCGCCATAGGGTCTTTCCACCCGTAAAACCCGGTTATACCCGGCGGAAACACTTGCGGCAAAGCCATAGGGCAAATCTTCTGTGACACCAAACCGTAACACATATCTTGTTTTATAATATTGTTGTCGGTAAAAGGTGTATTCAACGAGGTAGGCAGCAAAATTGTCATAGCGCTCACGGTTAGCGAATGTTTCGATGTCTGGGGGATCAGTGTAGAATCCATCAAAAAAGCGGATGGCAAGAAAATTCCTGTTCAAATTTTTAAAACCTCTTCGCAGTCCCATATTGTACCCAACCCACACATCAGAAATATTATAGGAATAATCATTAAACAAGGAGTCTTCCTTTTGACTTAGGTTCTTTGACCAATTCCGGCTTAATTCAAGTCCGCCGGCCAGGCGCGTGTACGGCGATACCAGTGGGCGTTCCAGCTTGATATACGCCGAATATTCTTTTTCATTGCCGTAACTTCTGCCTGTATTGAGTTGTGAATATCCGGCTTCGAAGTCTGTCATACTGCCAAGAACACTACTTTTCCTGTACAAAAGACCGAATCCTACTTTTGGATCTCTATCATTATTAAATAAGAGGTCAAGCTGTGTACGCTGACCGCGACCCCCAACGTTTGCGTCATAAACACCTATTTCGGGGGCATTCGGGAAGCTTCCACCAGCCCTTCCACCAATGGAAAAAACATCACGTGTGATAACCGTGACATCCACTGAATCCGGCGATTCGGTGGGCGTTACGACAATCCGGCAATCCTGTATAAAGTCCCGGTCCCTGATATACCTTTCGTTATCCCCAAGTTTTTCCGGTTCGACCGAATCATTGATTCTGATAAATAAGTGATTTCGAATAATCTTTTCCCGTGTGTCACTATGCAAGTTATTAGCCAGCTTGCCAATTTTTTGCAGTGAGCGCTTTTGATCCTCATAAATGGATACCTCAAACCCAACCTGTTCAACGCTAATTGATCGGATGATTTTACCCGCATATAGTTTATACGGATCGGCACTTTTTACATTTGTAATCGTGTCATTCGAATTGGTTTTGATCAGGCTTAACCCTTCATTAAAAGCACGTTTGGTGAATGACTGCTTTGTTGTATCTGTTTTATTCTGACTACTGACTGTACCGGATAGGAGAAAACAAAAAGCCAATATAAAATAAACGCGTCGCATCATTCAGCGAATTTCTTGTGTGCTGCCGGAGATTTCGTCAAAGGATTTTTCAAGTCAGGAACTTCATACAGGGAGGGGCAAAGAGGATTCATTTCGTATTATAAAAGTAGGAAGGATCGGGCAAAGCACACTCGCCTGGACGCAGGAAATAAGTAAAAACAACCAAAATTGTAGCCGCTACATTTTGGCGGTGCTTGACTAACCTAACTCAAGAACATCTGTCGGGTTTACACACAACTTCGCTTTGTCACGATAAATGGCGATCGGGGCTTTAATAAACTGTGGATTTTGCTGAAGTACATGTAACCAGCCTTCCTGGTCTAAGGAATCCCCATGAATTTCATCCTGATATTCCGGATCAGATTCGTCCATTAAATCCCTGGGTGTCATTTGAAGTAAATCGAGAAGCTCCAGCCAGATGGTTCCGGTGATTTTTACTTTATTCAGGTCGAAGTCATTGATATGTTCATTGACCGATTGTGCGTACGCCCTTACCTTTTTACCCTGGGTAGTTGAAGGGTCGTAATACAGATACATTTCATTCGGATGGAAATGCATAATTTTGGTTTTTAATTGTATCTGAATATACAAAAAAGCGACTTGAAAAGAAAGCTATTTACTCTCCTGATTCCTTGATCATAACCTCCCGTGCCATGTTGGTCGCGGAGAATCGAATTTCAAGAAAAAGTTGCTTCTCTTGACCCGTGACACCACATTCCAGGGATGGAGTAATGTGGTAAATGTAAAATTTCTGGTTCCGCGTAAAGAGCTCGTTCATATCCGGGCTACCGAGCAATGCCAGCACTTCATTCTCCGAAAGTCCCTTGATCATATCCAGTGAATTGGTAAGGGATGTAATCATTTCAGCGCGTGTATTAGCACATCCATTTTTATCCTTTATCCAGGCTTTTTCATCAAATTCGGGGATATCCACCGAGGAAGAAGAACAACTTAGTAAACCCACCAGGGCTGCCACAAAGAGATATTTCACGTGATTTGTGTTTTCTGTGTTGAATAAATGATGCGTTTGAACAACCAGGTGATTGATACAATGCCAGCCAAAGCAACAGGTATCAGCCAAAACGATGAGACGCCGCTAACCAGCAACCATCCACCTGCAGCCGACGTCGCCACGATAAGCCGTATGGATTCTGACCAATGGGCCCAGCGTTTCCTTTCAAAAAGCCCTCCGCAATTCATGATTGTCCAGATAATAAACAAGATAATTGTGGTTTGTTCGTAGCCGGTAAAATTATTTAGCTGGAAAAGGAAGTACGCGGTCAGTCCCAGGATAATGATGTATTGGATCAATACATACAGACCGGTAGACAGGGGATAGGATGTGTCATATTTCCTGTACACAGCTCTATCCACCGATGGAGGCGATTGGTATCCGCCCATTTCCGCAGGGAGCCAGCCGGGTTTATTAAACACGTAGCGCCAACGGTCTCGCCAGTTGTTTATTTCACGTATTTGGCCAAACATCTTGTAGTAATGGTCAATATTCACCCAAACCGGATTCCACGAGTTGGAGGGTGTGGTGATACCATACACCGGTCGTTCTTCTTCGGGTTGGAACGTACCAAAGAGTTTGTCCCAGATAATAAAAACACCTGCATGGTTCTTGTCAATATACTTCGGGTCACGTCCGTGATGCACCCGGTGATGGGATGGCGTGTTGAATACGGCCTCGATCCAGGGATGCAGC
>CAYGOW010000017.1:3581-13897 GCA_964351425.1 uncultured Roseivirgaceae bacterium | reverse complement strand
TTGAAAATGTATTCAAACCAGCCCATTTTATCGATGGTTTCGGTATGAATCCAGAATTGATACACTGTTACCAGCGCGGAAGCGATGACAAACTGCGTAGGATCGAATCCCAGCACGGCCAAAGGGAGATAAAACCCGAAGGTCCAGATAACCTGAAAGGACCCTTGTCTCAACGCAACGCTAAAGTTATAATCCTCGCTTTGGTGGTGTACGACATGCCCGCCCCAGAACAAATTGATTTCATGGCTCATGCGATGGGCCCAGTAATAACAGAAGTCAGCGGCAATGAAGAGCGTGATCCAGCTCCACCAGGTGACGTGGATATCAGCCAGGAGCCAGTTCGTGAAAATAAAAACGTACACGCCCACACCGAGAACCTTGAAGAAGATGCCGGATAATTGTGATGTGATGCCACAACTAATGTTCGTCAGGGCATCCGTCAGGCGGTATAGTTTCCGCTCCGAAAAAAATTGGATTATAAGCTCAATACCAATCAGCAGGAAGTAAATAGGAATGGACAGGATGATGGGATTAAACTCCATACGTACGAAACAAAGTTATAGAATCGATAGTTTAGTAATAAAATTTTATCTTCGCAGTCGATAAAATTAACGAATTATGGGGAGGATTATTAAATTCATTTGGATCATTTCATTGTTAACCGGTCTGGCCGTACTGCTCTATACCTATGCCTCCCTGGGCGAAACGGTTGTGTATTCCAGTGGTGATTCAGAAACTGGAAGTGTAACACGGGAAATGTTCTTTTACATTGGCCTGGGCGTCCTGGTAATTTTTAATTTTACCTTCTACGCGATTTCGCGCAACATGCACCTGGGACATGCGCCATTGAAACAAGCGCTGATTAATTGGCAATTAAGCTTTGCATCGTGCCTGAATTTTTTCTTTATCGTAGGCATACTATTTTTGATGCTTTATAATTCAGGAGAGAATTTTAACTTCAATAATTTCGGCTATCTCGTCTATATTTCGCTTGCTGCAATTATCCTCTGGATTATTGCCCTTCCGGTTGTAATCCTTAAAAATAGACCGGTCAGCTCTACGATTAAGTAATTGCATATAAATACTTGCCAGACAATATTTTAAGACCTTTGTTCTAATTTTTTGCTTTAAAAAATCACTGATTTCAAATACTAATTGTCGCTTGATTAAGTGGTTTAATTGGCGTTTATTCGCCGGAAGACTATAAGCCCCTAAATTTTTTTGTATGGCAGAGACAAAGAGCACAGCCTACACCGAGGACAGTATAAAATCACTTGATTGGAAGGAGCATATTCGGCTTCGTCCTGGTATGTATATTGGTAAGCTTGGTGACGGGTCGGCACAGGATGACGGAATATATGTATTGGTGAAGGAGGTAATCGATAACTGTATCGATGAACACATGATGGGACATGGTAAAACCATCGATGTTAAAATAACAGACCACCGGGTTGAGGTGCGTGACTACGGACGCGGGATTCCGCTGGGAAAAGTCATTGATTGTGTATCAAAGATTAATACGGGCGGAAAGTATGACTCGGGTGCATTTCAGAAATCAGTTGGGTTGAACGGTGTTGGTACAAAGGCGGTAAATGCCCTTTCCAATTTTTTCAAAGTGCAATCCTATCGGGATGGGGAAACCAAGCTGGCTGAATTTCAACAGGGAAATATTCTCCGGGACAAAAAAGTGGAGAAATCCAGTGGGCGCAACGGCACACTCGTCGTATTTGAACCGGACGGGACCATATTCAAAAATTTCCGGTTCATTCCGGAATACCTGAATGACCTGATATGGAACTACGTATTTCTTAATGCCGGGCTGACGATCAATTTCAACGGCCAAAAGTTCCACAGCGAAAACGGTCTAAAAGATTTATTGGAGCGAAAAACGGAGGTAGACAACCTGCGATATCCCATAATTCACTTGCGGGGAGACGATATTGAAATGGCCATGACCCACGCCAATCAATACGGTGAGGAATACTACTCATTCGTCAATGGTCAGTATACAACCCAGGGAGGGACCCATCTGGCTGCCTTCCGGGAAGCAGTGGTTAAAACGGTCAGGGATTTTTACAAAAAGGATTTTGACTCTACAGATGTCCGGGCAAGTATTGTCGCTGCCATTGCGGTTCGGGTACAGGAACCTGTTTTTGAATCCCAGACAAAGACAAAACTGGGGTCCCAAAGCGTGGGTCCTGATGGCCCAACACTCCGGACATTTGTCAATGATTTCGTTAAAACGGAACTGGACAATTATTTACACCGGAATTCTGAGGTGGCGGATGCTTTATTAAAGCGTATTCTTCAATCCGAAAGAGAGCGAAAGGAAATGGCCGGTATTAAAAAACTGGCGAATGAACGTGCGAAGAAAGCGAATCTTCACAATAAGAAATTACGAGATTGCCGTCTTCACCTGAACGATAAAAAATCAGACAAATCAGAGGAAACGATGATTTTCATTACCGAAGGGGACTCGGCCAGCGGATCGATTACAAAATCAAGGGATGTACAGACACAGGCTGTTTTTAGTCTGCGTGGTAAGCCACTGAATTGTTATAACCTGACCAAAAAGGTAGTGTATGAAAATGAGGAATTTAATCTCCTTCAACACGCGCTTAATATTGAAGATGGCATAGAAGGTCTGCATTATCGGAAAATTATTATTGCAACGGATGCGGATGTGGACGGAATGCACATCCGACTGCTCCTGATGACCTTTTTTCTTCAGTTTTTTCCCGATCTGGTGAAGCAGGGACATGTTTTTATCCTGGACACACCGCTGTTTCGTGTACGGACAAAAAAGGAAACCATCTATTGCTATTCAGACGAGGAGAAACAACAGGCGCTGAATAAACTTGGAAAAGGAGCAGAGATCACCCGATTCAAGGGACTTGGTGAAATTTCACCGGAAGAATTCGGGACCTTCATCGGGGAGAATATCCGGCTGAATCCAATTATCATGAAGAAAGATACGACCGTTAAACAGCTTCTGTCTTTCTATATGGGCAAGAATACGCCGGACCGGCAGGACTTTATTGTGAATAACCTTCGCATTGAGAAAGACCTGCTTGAAGAAGAATCAGCGTAAATCAGCTAATTGTATTGCATATAAATTGCAAAAATATAAATATTGTATTAATATTACAATATGAAGTGTTATATATTGATGGCAGATGTAATCAACAGTTCGGATAAAAAGCCGGAGTTGCTGATGTCATCTTTTCGCGAGTCGGTTGAGGTGATGAACAAGCGATATTCCAATAAAGTAATTTCACCATTGACCATCACCCTGGGTGACGAATTTCAGGGTGTGGTAGATTCACTGAATGCCGGAATCGATCTTATTTTTGCTTTGGACCAGGAAATTCTTCTCTCTGTGCAGCCTTACTCTTTGCGCTACGTCCTTGTCTATGGAGAAATTGCCACCGAGATTAACCGGACGAGTGCACACGGGATGTTAGGAGAGGGGTTGACCCAGGCGCGCAGACAACTGGATTCGATGAAAAAGGGGGATTTAGAAATTCATGTAGAGGGGATTGATGAGGATACCCGGGAAAAATTAAACCTGGCCTTTGGTCTGTATCGCGGGATTTATAACGACTGGCCTGATAAGGACAGGCAAACGGCGTATGACTTGATATATCATGAAGATTATAAGACAGTTGCCGCTATGCACGATCGTGATAACTCCTCCATGTGGAGAAAGGAGCGCACCTTAAAAATTAAAGAGTATACAATGGCCAGGAAACTAATTAAATTACTAGCCGATGAATAATATTATAATTGTCATAGCGATTATTGTGGCGACAGAGCTGTTAAGCATTGCTTTGTTTGTTGGGATTTCTCGGCTCAGTAAATCATCTAAAACGGTGAACGGCAGAAGTGTAATTAAAGGATTGTTTGAACGTGCCTTTATTGTATTTACACTTCTAAGTGGCTATCCACAGGCGCTTACATTTTTTGCTGCATTGAAGATCGGAACACGGATCAAGGACGAAGAACGGATATCGAATGACTACTATCTGATCGGGAATCTGATATCGGTAGCACTTGCCATTTTATATACCCTTTTATTTATAAACTTGTTGAATATTAACGTAACCTGAGTGGAAGAAAAGGATAAGGAAAATCAGAACGGGACACCGGAAAGTTATGGTGATGAAGATAAAATTCATGACATAATTCCGGTTTCAGGAATGTACCAGGATTGGTTCCTGGATTATGCATCCTATGTGATCCTTGAACGAGCCGTTCCGGCCCTGGAAGATGGGTTTAAGCCGGTGCAGCGTCGGATCATGCATGCGTTAAAAGAGATGGATGATGGCCGTTTTAACAAAGTGGCCAATGTTATCGGGTCGACCATGCAATACCACCCGCACGGAGACGCGTCGATCGGGGATGCCATTGTGAACCTCGGTCAAAAGGAACTATTAATTGAAACGCAGGGAAACTGGGGTGATATACGGACCGGAGACAGTGCAGCGGCACCCAGGTATATAGAAGCCCGTCTTTCAAAATTTGCGCTGGATGTAGTCTACAATCCGCAGACCACGGAATGGCAGCTCTCATACGACGGGCGAAAAAAGGAGCCTGTCACCCTGCCGGTTAAGTTCCCGCTTCTTCTTGCCCAGGGTGTGGAAGGAATCGCCGTTGGTCTGTCGACCAAGATTCTTCCGCACAATTTCTGCGAACTTATAACTGCCTCGGTGGATGTTCTGAAAGGAAAGAAGCCGAAGATTTACCCTGATTTTCCCACCGGGGGCATGGCCGATTTCTCCGAATATAACCAGGGGCTGCGTGGTGGCAAAGTAAAGGTAAGGGCTCGTATTGAAGAATATGACAAGAAGACCCTGGTCATCAAGGACATTCCTTATTCGACCACGACGACCGGCCTGATTGATTCGATTATCAAGGCCAACGACAAGGGTAAGATTAAAATAAAGCAAGTGGTTGATAACACGGCCAGGGATGTGGAGATCCTTGTCACACTGGCCTCTGGTCAGTCACCCGACATCACCATTGATGCCTTGTATGCGTTTACGGATTGTGAAATTTCCATTTCTCCCAATGCGTGTGTCATTATAAATGAGAAGCCGCATTTCATGCAGGTGAGTGACATCTTGCGACAAAATACCGAGCAAACGGTTGAACTGCTGACCCAGGAACTGGAGATTCGGAAAGGGGAGCTGATGGAAAAGATCCTCTTTTCATCCCTGGAGAGAATCTTTATTGAAAACAGGATATATCGTGATATTGAGGAGTGTGAAACCTGGGAAGCGGTAATTGAAACAATCGACAAAGGACTGGAGCCATTCAAGCCGCAGTTTTACAGGGAAATTACACAAGAGGATATTGTCAGGCTTACGGAGATAAAGATTAAGCGAATTTCGAAATTTGATACGTTCAAAGCGGATGAGTTGTTAAAGCGGTTGGAAGAAGAGTTGAAAGAGACCGAACACCACCTGGCCAATATAACCGACTATGCGATAAGCTATTTTAATCGCCTGCTTGAGAAGTATGGAAAGGGCAGGGAGCGCAAAACCGAAATTACTTCGTTTGATTCGATCGATACGACAATCGTAGCAGCAAACAACCAGAAGTTGTATGTCAACCGGGCAGACGGATTTGTTGGCTATGGCTTGCGTAAGGATGAATTTGTTACGGAATGTTCTGACATTGATGATATTATCGTCATTCGTAAGGACGGCAAATTTATGGTGTCCCGCATTGCAGAGAAGTTGTTTATGGGCAAAGACATATTGCATGTCGCTGTCTGGAAAAAAGGAGATGAACGGACGACCTATAACCTTGTTTACCTGGACGGCAAGAGTGGCCGTACCATGATTAAACGATTCAACGTTAAGGCAGTTACCCGGGACAAAGAATATGACCTGACCAAGGGCCATAAAAATTCCAAGGTGCATTACCTTACAGCAAACCCGAATGGAGAAGCGGAAATCATAACAGTTAAGCTCACTTCCGGTGCCAAAGCACGCAAAAAGGTCTTTGATTTTGATTTTGCGGAAATTGACATCAAAGGCAGAGGCGCTGGCGGGAACATTCTCACAAAATATCCGGTCCGGAAAATCGAACTGAAATCAGAGGGTGTCAGTACCTTAAGCGGGCTTGATATCTGGTACGATGATTCAGTCGGTCGTCTTAATACTGACGAGCGGGGAATTCATATCGGAAAATTCAATGGAGATGACAATATCCTGGTGTTATACAAGGATGGGTCATACGAACTGACAAGTTATGAGCTTACCAACCGGTACGATTACAACAAGGTAGAATTAATTGAACGGTACGATGAGAACAAAGTAATCACGGCGGTTTATTACGACGGGGAGAGTAAAAACCATTATGTGAAGCGTTTTCAGATTGAAACATCCACCCTGGATAAGAAATTTACATATATCAGCGAAAGCAGCGGTTCGAAGTTATTGCTTGTTTCTACGCTGGATCACGTGGTGGCCGACGTTACCTTCACACGCGGACGGGGGAAGGGCAACGAAACGGAATCAGTAGACCTGGAGGAATTGATCGATGTAAAAGGCTGGAAGGCTATCGGCAACAAGCTGAGTCAGTATCAGGTCAAGAAAGTGAAACTGGATGAAGAAGCCTCTTCCAGATCTGATACATCCGGTGGCAGCGATGAGAAAACTAAAAAGGAATCCTCTGATGGTGAAGGTTCTGAAAAATCAGGAGAGGAATCAATAGAAGTAAAAGATTCGCCAAAGAAGCCGGGAAGTAATTCCGGAGGTAAAACCGGGTATAACCCGGGAGAAACCATTGAATTTGATTTTTAATGGATCCGCGCCTGATTGCTTATTTCAGCACCTATGTCACCGACAACCGAAAGGATCTGATCGAGCAAATTCTCACCAAAAGAACACGGGCTATTACGGTCGTTCTGGAGGATATTTATCAATCACAGAACGCGAGTGCGGTCGTTCGGTCGTGTGATTGTTTTGGGATACAGGATTTACACGTCATTGAGAATAGCAATACATTTACCCTGAATCCGAATGTGGTACATGGCGCTTCGAAATGGGTGGATTTACACCGGTATGACCAGGCGGAAAATAATACTGCAGAATGCATCAAATTATTACGCGGGAAAGGCTATAAAATACTTGCCACCACACCCGATCCGACGGCAGTGCCGATTTATGATTATTCCCTGGACGAACCAACGGCCGTCCTCTTCGGAACGGAAAAGACCGGATTGTCAGAAACAGCGTTTCAACTTGCCGATGCAACTGTGACGATTCCAATGTTCGGATTTACCGAAAGCCTTAATTTGTCGGTTTCTGCATCGCTGGTATTAAGCATTCTCCGGGATAAACTCGCTGAAAATTCACTCGATTGGCAGCTTTCTTCGGGTGAAAGAGACGAAATCCGATTAAAATGGTACAAACTATCTGTAAGCAGAGCGGATATTTTAGAGCGGGAGTTTATGAAAAGCCTTAAGGAATGAATAATATTGGTAACTGTAGTTGACTTTGGCGCTTGAAAAGGATTATAAAAATAACGGGATGGTTAATGGTAGCAGGGTTTGTACTGATCCTGTTTTGTAATCTTTGGATTTATATCAGCACGAGGGACAGGGTTATGACTGATTTTGAAGGGTTGCCTAACTCCAGGGTAGCATTGGTATTGGGGACCAGTCCGAATACAATTACCGGCGGAACGAATCCGTATTTTGCGGCCCGAATGGAAGCGGCTGCTCTGCTATACAAAACCGGGAAAGTCAGCCATATTTTGGTGAGCGGGGATAATGGCTCCCCTTATTACAACGAACCGGAGCGTATGAAAAAGGCACTAATGGAAAATCATGGAATCCCGTTGGAAGCAATTACGCTTGATTATGCCGGATTCAGAACACTTGATTCTATTGTACGCTGTAAGAAAGTCTTCGGCCAGAATGAAGTGATTATCGTTACCCAATCGTTTCATTCCTACCGCGCGCTTTTCATAAGCGATTATTACGACATGAAAGCATGGGCTTTTGTGGCGCCTTCAACCTCCTACGGAAAAGTCAAAGTATTGGTCAGGGAGTACCTGGCCAGAACACTGGCTGTTTGGGACCTCTACCTGATCCACCGGGAGCCAAAGTTTTTGGGCAAAAAAGAAACCCTTTCCTGATAAATTCAGTTTAACACTTTCGTGAGTTAGCCTGTGAAATCACTTTTTACCACATATAGAATCCTGCTGCTGTTTATCATGCTCGGTATGGCTTTTCCCGTGATTTCCCAATCGGTAGTCATAACGGGAAAAGTAACTGATGCCAATACCGGAGATCCGATTCCTTTTGTGAATGTGTATTTTAAGGGTACGAGTACAGGTACCACAACAAATTTCGAAGGATATTACGAATTGACGGCATGGGAAACCAAAGATTCCCTGTCGGCATCCTACATCGGCTACATCACCCGTACCAAAGTACTTCCTGCCGGAACGCAGGTTGTGTTGAACTTCCAGCTGGAAGAAAATGTCATCAGCCTGGATGAAGTTATTTTCACGGTAGGGGAGAACCCGGCATATCCTATCATGAGGCAAGTTGTTGATAATAAGCCGAAGAATGATAAACGGAGTCTCGATGCCTATGAGTATGAGACGTATACCAAGATTGAGGTGGATGTGGACAACATCTCGGAGAATTTCCGACAAAAGAAATTCATGCAAAAAATCACCCGGGTGATGGACAGTGTGGACCAGATCGCCGGAGAGGATGGTAAGCCCATTCTGCCGATGTTCATCTCCGAATCAATTTCTAAGTTTTATTTCCGACAAGCGCCGAGGTCGCAGCACGAGAAGATTTTGAAAACCAAAATTCAAGGCGTGGGGGTGGAAGACGGAACGCTTGTGTCCCAGTTCATCGGGTCATCCTTCCAGCAATACAATTTCTATGAGAATTGGCTCAATATTGTCGGGAAGGAATTCGTATCGCCGATAGCCGATGGCTGGCGATTGTATTATGAATATGACCTGGTCGATAGTGCTTACATTGGCGATAACTTCTGTTACCGGCTTGATTTTTTTCCACGAAGTGAGCAGGATTTGGCTTTTACCGGCAGCATGTGGATTACAAAAGAGGAGTATGCGGTTAAGCAAATCGATGCTACTGTGGCCAGGACAGCTAATCTCAATTACATAGAAAAAATTAAAATACAGCAGGAGCTTGCTCCAACCACTGCCGGGCCATGGCTGCCGGTCAAAAACAGGGTGTTGCTGGATATTGGTGAAATTACCGAGGGTATGGCTGGGTTACTGGCCAAATTTTACACGTCTAACAAAGACATATCGGTAAATTCTCCAAAAGAAATTAAGTTCTACGTCAGACCCATTGAAGTGGCGGAAGACTTTATGGTAGGCTCTGACGACGCCTATTGGAATGCCAATCGACATGAACCTTTATCACCGGCTGAAGTAAGCGTGTATCAGATGATCGATACGCTGAATAACATTCCCGTAGTACGCACCTACACTGATATACTTAAAGTAGTGGTCAACGGGTATAAGCGGATTGGCAAGTTTGATTTTGGACCGTACCTGACCCTCTATACAAATAACTCGGTAGAAGGAAACAGGATTACCCTTGGCGGCAGAACGAATATACACTTCAGTAACAAATGGATTCTGGGTGGATATTTAGGGTATGGATTTAAAGATACGGACATTAAATACCGGGCGTTTGCCGAATATATTTTTGATCGTTACCGGTGGACAACCTTCCGACTTGAACACACACGGGATATTGATCAGGTGGGACTGGAGGTAGAGAATCTGTTAAATAATATTGTGTTTTTGACCGCTACCCGATTTGGCGATTTAAATCGTCCCTATTATCACTCAACCACAGCTTTCACCTTTGAGCGGGAAATGTTTAAAGGGGTCACGCCAACGATTTCCATCAGGCATAGGCAATACGAGCCCATTTTTGATTTTGCTTATTATAAGGACAATGTTCAGGATGGGAACAACCTGGCGACAGATTTTCAGACGACAGAAGCCATTGCCCAGGTCCGGTTTGCTAAAGATGAACTCCATATTCAGGATGAAAATCAGCGCATTTCTCTCGGGACCCAGAAGTGGCCAGTATTTACCATTCGATATGTTCGGGGAATAAAAAACTTTATTGGCGGTGATTTCGGCTACAACAAACTGGGGATTAACATCTCCAATGATATTAACATGGGCTTATTGGGCACAAGCAATTTTTCCCTTTCGGCGGAAAAGATATTTGAATCAGTCCCTTATCCGCTATTGGCCAATCATATAGGAAATGAATCTCTTTTTTATACCTCAGT
>CAYGOW010000017.1:0-3571 GCA_964351425.1 uncultured Roseivirgaceae bacterium | reverse complement strand
TACAACCTGATGGACTATTCAGAATTTGTAAGTGATGAGTACATGTCATTTCGATACAATCACCATTTTGAAGGGTTTCTACTGAACAGAATACCTCTTATGAAAAAATTAAAATGGCGTTTACTGGCCACGGCCAGCGTGTTATACGGGAGATTGTCCGATAAAAACCGGGAGTTGCTTCCCCCTGAAATGCCCGACGGCACACCAACCGAGCCGATCGGAGGGTTGGAAAGAGACCCCTACATAGAGCTGGGGTATGGCGTGGAAAACATTTTTAAAGTAATACGAGTTGACTTTTTTCACCGCCTCACCTACCTGGATAACCCGAATGCTGACAATTTTGGTGTAAAAATCAGCTTTCAGTTTATCCTGTAAAATAAAAAAGCCCTGCAGAACAGGGCTTGGTTATAGGAAGTTAGTTGTATTTACAATTTGGAATTTCCGTCTTGATACAAAGCTGAAATCTCTGCTGCATTGAGCGGTTTATTAAAAACCCACAGTGCGCTCATACTACCCTTGAAATCTAAATCAAAGTAACACCAGTTGGAACGTCCAATGAAATTACTGGTTCGTGCTTCATTAACGACCGGATGACCATCAGTTTTACTGGCAACCAATTGGCCGTTCACATAAATAGCCATTTCTCCCGAAGGTGTGATGGTCCCAACATAGAAAGCAGTCGTTCCATTGGTTATGGCGTCTTCTGCGATTAATCGACCGGTAGATTTATTTACGGCAAAGTCGTCGCTAATCCAGCTTGTTAAAGCAATATCATTGGTTTCATCAAGTCGGGCAAAAGTAACATTCATCGCACCATTCTCACCAATATTGTCCCCAATGTTCAAACTCAGATCCATACCAAGGTCAAGAATTCGCTCAAATTTTCGGTTTTCGGTAAATTTTACCCAACCGGCTACTGAAAATCCATTGGCCCATATTGCACCTAAATCCGGAGCTCCTATGTAACTTGATTGAATCCCGCAGTCGGAATCATCTGCACTCTGATCGAATGTATACCCTGTACCCAATGGAGTCTGGTAGGAGGTAACTCCAACGAGATTAAGCTCGAGGGGATCAGAGAAGTCGATTACGGCGGATTGTTTAAGAGCGTCTACATCAATAGAAGGTGGTGGGTCGCCTCCGTCATCGCTCCCGCATGAACTGATGAAAAGGAAACCAATCAGCGCTGCGGTACTGATAGAGGAACTGATTACCGCGCCGAATATTTTCTTTGAGTTAAACATTGCAAGTATTATTTATTGGTTTTGAATCTATATATATACATTTACATGATATAAATGTAACCTGTACCGAGTGTGTTTCAATCGATCAAAATAAACCTCAAATCTATAGACAACCGTGCATTAACTATAACGTTTTTGAATAAAAAGAGTTTAAAATATTATTATTTACTGATTTTCATGGGTTTAGGGTGCAGTGGCATCTCAAATGATCCTGTAGAAAAAACAGAAATAAACCCAACAAAGGCGGCGGAGTATGTGTTGACTAATGTTTCGGGACGATCTGCGGAAACTCACTACATTCGTGCCAAGGCACATCTTGAACTGGGACAGCTGGATGATGCGGAAAAGGAACTTACCACAGAAATAATGCAGCGCAGTGTAGATGCGAGGTATTCATTTCTGCTGGGAAAAGTGAGCTTTTTAAAGGGTGATTTCCAGCAGGCTCAAAAGCAACTCAGGGATGCACTGGAACTCGGGTTTAATCAACCGGAGATTTTTCAGCTCCTCACACATACCTATATACAACTCGGCTATACAAGTCGGGCCCTGGCCACTACAGATCGACTTCTGGCCCTTGATAAAACACCGGAGAATGAAGGACTTAAGGGTACGGTACTCCTGACTCTGGGGGATACAGCACAGGCCCTTGAGTTCATTAACAGGTCCATGCGACAGGATTCCAGCATCCAAAGCAACTACTATGGGTTGTTGAATGTATACACCAGACGGAATAAATTGAATGAGGCGAGTGGACTGATTGCCGGATATCTGAAGCGTTACCCTGGCGACGAACAAATGTTGGTACGAAAAGGCGAGCTCTATTTACAGCAGGAGTCATACGCTGAGGCACGCGATGTGTACGATAACCTGATCCAACTGAATCCAAGAAATCCTTATTATCTGCAGCAACAAAGTAAGTCCTATTTCTTGGAAGGAAAGTATGATTCAGCCTTGATACAGGCCAGAAGGGCGCTTGTTTTAGATGAGACCGATATGGAAACGCGCGTAATCGTTGCCAGGTCGCTCGAAAATGAACGTTTGTTTGATGAAGCCAAAGAAGCATACAATGGCATTCTGGCCTCCGATTCCACCATTATCGCAGCAAAGGAAGGACTGGAGCGCATTCTCCGCAGGGAAAATTACCAACGTTATCTCAGGGAACAGGAGCGCAGGCAACAAGAAATCAAAATGCCTGACCTTACGCCAATAAATCCGTTAGACGATCAATAAGAAGCTCCTTTTTCAATCCGGGTCATTCTTCAGTTTTCTTTATTATTATGCATCTTTGCAGTAGTATTACTTTTTTAAGGAAAGAATTCAGAATATGATCAACATTACGCTCCCGGATGGGTCGGTACGGACATTTGATAAGCCGGTTACAGGACATGATATTGCCATGGACATAAGTGAGGGACTGGCCAGAAATGTACTGGCGGTTGAGGTCGACGGGCTGGTTTGGGACTCCTCCCGGCCAATTGAAAAAGATGCAGTCGTTCGCTTGTTAACCTGGAATGATGAAGGGGGTAAGTCGACTTTCTGGCATTCTTCAGCTCACTTGTTGGCCGAAGCTCTCGAATCTCTTTACCCTGGAGTTAAATTTGGCATCGGACCGCCAATTGACAATGGATTCTATTATGACATTGACCTGGGCGATCAGGAATTTGGAGAAGAGGATCTGGCTGCGGTTGAGAAGAAAATGATAGAACTGGCCCGGGAAAAGAACGAGTTTTCCAGGAAGGATGTATCCAAATCAGATGCACTCAAATATTACAAGGAAAAGGGTGACGAGTATAAAATTGAGTTGATCAATGACCTGGAAGACGGTACCATTACTTTTTATAACCAGGGTAATTTCACTGATTTGTGCCGTGGCCCGCATATCCCGCATACCGGATTCATCAAGGCGGTAAAACTTCTGAACGTTGCCGGCGCCTATTGGCGGGGAGATGAAAAGCGTAAACAACTCACGCGAATTTATGGTGTTTCTTTTCCAAAGCAGAAGGAACTCACCGAACACCTGGAGCGACTGGAAGAAGCCAAGAAACGGGATCACAGGAAACTGGGAAAGGAACTGGAATTGTTCACTTTCTCAGAAAAAGTAGGAATGGGTTTGCCACTTTGGTTGCCGAAAGGAACCATTCTCCGCGAGCGGTTAGAGAATTTTATGCGAAAGGCCCAGGTTCGTGCCGGATATGATCCGGTTGTAACACCGCACATCGGCTCAAAGCAGTTATATGTTACGTCCGGCCACTATGCGAAGTACGGAGCGGATAGTTTTCAGCCCATACATACACCACATGAAGGTGAGGAATTTCTTTTGAAGCCGA
>CAYGOW010000016.1:13236-20027 GCA_964351425.1 uncultured Roseivirgaceae bacterium | reverse complement strand
AGAGGTTTCGATCGGACATGCCCTTATTTGCGATGCCTTATACCTGGGCCTGGAGAATACTATTCAGCTGTATCTGAAAGCCTGCGGATACTACAAGGATTAACCTTACATGTTTTCGCTGGCGTCGCCTGCCTCGATGGATCCGAGTCCGCTCACATCCGTACGAACGTCCGCGGGATTGCCATAATATTCCACGCCTCCAACCCCGCTTACACTGGCGGTGATTTTCTCGTCGGCAAATACAGAAGCGCCGCCGACCCCGCTTATCGAAATGGTGCATTCATGACTCCGCAAGTCTTTGCCATCGTACCCTCCGGCACCACTCATGCTCACTCGTTGCCTGTCAGCAGAACCTGAGAGGTCTATCGACCCGGCCCCTGAAATATCCATTTGAAGATATTGCAAGTCAACCTCCAGGTCAACCTCGCCTGCGCCTGACATTTGCAGGCTGAATTCTCTTCCTGAAATAATATTCTCCGCCTTTACTTCGGCAGCACCCGCCACTTCAATACGATTTAATTCAGCGTAACTGATACGAATAGTAGATCCTTCGGAAGGGCGAATTCTACCCATCGAACTGATTTCAAGTACTCCGTTACTGACCTCCACCTCAATCAGGTCCATGAGATTTTGATCCGTAGTAATTGTCACCCCCGGACTGCTTGATTCTACCAGGATGACTTCAAATCCGCCTCTCAGGAGAATAGCATTGAAATCATCCACATCCATGGATTCAGTGACAATATTTCCATCGCCCCGCTCTCCGATGTCCATAGTACATCCCGTAAAAAGGGCCATAAGCAGGCCAAAAAGCATTAATTTACACGTTTTCATTGTTATTGGTTTGAGTTAATAAAGAGTGGCCTCAACTAATTGGTTATATGTAACGGTTACACTAATTTTGAGGCCTTATTTAATATACGCATAATATGCATAGAGACGAACAGATTTTCAACCTTATTGACGAAGAAAAACAACGTCAGATTTCCGGAATCGAACTTATTGCTTCTGAAAATTTTGCCTCACCGCAGGTAATGGAAGCCATGGGCAGCGTGTTAACCAACAAGTATGCAGAAGGTCTGCCGGGAAAACGTTATTACGGAGGTTGTGAAATTGTTGATGAAGTGGAACAGATCGCTATTGATCGCGCGAAGGAGCTCTTCGGGGCATCCTGGGCCAATGTCCAGCCACACAGTGGTGCACAGGCCAATGCAGCGGTTATGCTGGCCATTCTTAATAAGGGTGATAAAATCCTGGGGTTTGATCTCTCGCACGGTGGCCATTTGACACACGGGTCCCCGGTAAACTTTTCAGGGAAATTATACGAACCTCTCTTTTATGGTGTAGAAGAGTCAACAGGACTTATCGACTTCGATCATGTTGCGGCAATTGCCAAAAAAGAAAAACCCAAGTTGATCATATGCGGTGCTTCTGCTTACAGTCGGGATTGGGATTACAAGCGTTTACGTGAAGCTGCTGATGAAATTGGCGCTTTATTGCTGGCAGATATTTCTCATCCATCCGGCTTGATTGCCCGGGGGCTGTTAAATGATCCGTTAGCGTACTGTCACATCGTGACGACCACTACACATAAAACACTTCGCGGCCCGCGCGGAGGTATGATCATGATCGGCGAAGACTTTGATAATCCCTGGGGCATTAAGACACCTAAGGGTACAGTTCGCAAGATCTCTTCACTGCTTGATTCTGGTGTTTTCCCCGGAACTCAGGGTGGTCCGCTGGAACATGTAATTGCTGCAAAAGCTGTTGCTTTTGGTGAAGCGCTAAGTGATGATTTCATGTCCTATGCTGTTCAGGTAGTGAAAAATGCCAAAGCCATGGCCACTCATTTTGTGGATAAGGGTTACAAAGTGATCAGTGGTGGAACCGACAATCATATGATGCTCATCGATCTGAGATCAAAGAGCCTGACAGGTAAGGTAGCGGAGAATGCGTTGATCAAAGCGGATATCACCATCAATAAAAATATGGTGCCATTTGATACGGAAAGTCCGTTTGTAACCTCTGGTATGCGAATTGGTACGGCTGCGATCACTACGCGTGGTATGAAAGAAGCTGATATGGAGAAAGTAGTAGATTTTATTGACCGGGCACTGATGCACGCGGAAGAAGAGAGCACCCTTCAGGACATCAAGCACGAAATCAATGAATGGATGAATCATTTCCCTCTTTATAACGTAGAATAACATTTTGGCAACGCCCCTAGATCAGCCTTCCGAGAAGCCTTCTGAGAAAGAAATGTCTTTTCTGGACCACCTTGAAGAATTAAGGTGGCACATTGTACGTGCAATTATTGCCATACTGGTAATCAGCATTGGCGTATTCCTGGCGAAGGACCTGGTATGGGATACCATAATCTTTGGACCGGCGAGAGCCGATTTTGCCACCTTCAGATTGCTTTGCAAGATGGGAGAATGGGTAAATTCTGATGCATTGTGTATTGAGAATGTTCCTTTCATGATCCAAAGCAGGAAAATGACCGGGCAGTTCACCATGCACATCACATCATCTTTTGTGATCGGACTGATTGTATCCTTCCCCTATGTTTTCTGGGAAATATGGCGGTTCATTCAACCAGGACTTTACCCAAAAGAACGACACAGCTCACGGGGAGCTGTGCTTTATGTGGGACTCTTATTCATGATGGGTGTATCGTTTGGGTACTTCGTTATGTCGCCACTCGCAGTAAATTTCCTGTCAAATTATCAGGTAAGTACGCTGGTAACAAATGAATTTGATATCACGTCCTATGTTTCAACCGTTTCTATGCTGGTTTTGGGGAGCGGAATTCTGTTTCAATTACCCATTGTGGTATATTTTCTGACCAAGATTGGCCTGGTCAATCCAACGCTTATGCGCACCTACAGGAAACATGCCATTGTAGTAATTCTTATCCTTGGGGCATTATTGACTCCCCCGGATCCATTAAGCCAGATACTTATTGCAATCCCTTTGTTTGGCCTGTATCAATTTAGTATTTTTATTTCCGGACGAGTAATCAAGCGCCAGCGAAAAAAAGAACTTCTTAACCAAGATTCATGATGACCATTGCCATTGGAGCCGACCATGCAGGCTTTGACTACAAACAACGACTAATCTCCTATTTACAGGAAAACGGTCATCAGGTGAAGGATTTTGGCACTCAGTCAGTGGATTCAGTCGATTATCCTGATTTTGCCCATCCGGTGGCAAGTGGGGTTAATGGCAAAGAATTTTCCATGGGTATTCTCATATGCGGAAGCGCAAACGGAGTGGCTATGACTGCCAATAAGTACCCTTCGGTTCGTGCGGCAATTTGCTGGAATGAAGAACTGGCTACTTTGGCCCGTCAGCACAATGATGCCAATATATTGTGCCTTCCGGCCCGGTTTATATCTTATGTTTTATCGGAAAAAATCCTGGCAACGTTTCTTCAGGAGCAGTTTGAAGGTGGTCGGCACCAGCGCCGGGTTGACAAGGTAAGTTGTTAGTTGCCTTTTCTGATGTAAACCCCGGGCGTTGAAACTTCAAATTGTTTTCCAAGCGTCGGCATCTTATTGAAAACAGGTCCCATCAGACCTTCCGGGTCGATGATCACATCGGGCATATCGAATGAAAATCCCGAAGAAATGCGCGTCAGATTATCATAATAACCCGGGTTGGCAAATAAATCACGTGACAGATAGTAATCCAGGAAAGGTGTAGCAGACCGGGCGTCCTGATAGGGTGACAGATCCGTGGATAAAACAAGTACGGACTTTCCGGTAGTTACTTCATATGGATTGGCCTGGACAATGTATTTGTCTGTTGCAATGAAGTCTGCAGTGAAGAAAAACGAATAGATCGTCCCCAGGTTAAATAGTACGGGTCCTGTCAGGAAAATAATAAAGGCAATTTCTGCCAGCCACTTTTTTCTGATAGAGAAAAAGTAATGACTTATAAAGAACGAAACGGGTGGGACAAAAATAACCAGGTATGCAGTAGCCATTTCCTTATTGATGAAAAAGTAAGCGGCCCCGACCAAAAGCCACAGGATCATAAACTGACTTAGATTTGATTGAAATACTGTGAGACGGGCTCCCTGGATCACCCGAAATATTCCTGCCAGCAAGAAAAACAGGGGAAGTGAAAACAGGATCAAAAACTCCACCCAGGTAAAATAGCTGGTCACCGGATAATCCACCAGGGTATAGACAAATTGCAGAAATACCTCTCTCAGGCGTCCGGTAAACATATAGAACATGATCGCCAGTACTACCGGAAGAAATGTCCCGTAAAGAAACAACAAATACCTTCGGGGCACCGTACCTGTAAAAAAAGCAAAACAGAGCAGAATGAGCGGAACAACGATGATATACGGGAGGTAAAACATGACCGCTACGCCAAGGTGAAGTCCAATATAAAGTAGTTGTTCATCGCGTTTGGCCTTCAATTCCATATGTCCGAGCACGCCCCCGATAGCGATCAACACAAATGTAAGGCCCAGCACTGCCGGAGTAAGCGTAAACAGATCAAAAAACCAGGACATGAGTACGCCATAAATCACACCCGGGATGTACGTATTCTCATTGAAGGCCTTGCTCATCAGGAGAATTTTATTGAACAGAAAGCACTGGATGGAGACAACAATAAGGGAAATAGTCTGCCAGGCAACTTGTGATCGTCCGAATAAAAGATCCATCACGCCATATATCACGCCAGACAACGGGCCTGTTTTTGTCCAAATTTCACTGTAGAGCTTAAAACCATCCCCCATTCGTTCACCGACAAGTTGATTGTAAAGCTCAGGATAAGTAAGAAAATCGCCAGAAAGCATTACCGGTAGACGGACCGCCAGCATTAGCACGAAAAGTACGATTAGCCTGTACGGATCATTGATTCGGAAATACTTGAGCAATTTGTTATCTTTTTAGTTACCGGGAAAATAAAAAAGCCTTCCGGTCCCGTTACCGTTCATTTCGAAACGCAGGGCTAAAGTAAAGGTATACTAGCGATAAAATTAAATTTAAATATCATATTTGTAATGATGAATGAAAGCAAAAGACAGCAAAAGTTTTCTCGATTACTTCAAAAAGACCTGAGTGACATCATCCATAAGGACAAGATGGGGATTTTTGGATCTGCCTTTGTTACTGTGGCAGATGTCCAGGTGAGTCCTGATCTGAGTATGGCACGAGTCTACCTGAGTATGTTTATGGAGAACAAGGAAGAATTGCTTGACAAGATAAATCATCATAAAAGCGAAATTCGCAGGGAGTTAGGGAATAAAATTGGAAAACAAGTACGGATTGTACCCGATCTTCAATTCTTCATTGATGAATTGGAAGAACGTGCGGCACGAATTGACAAGATTATTGACGATTTGAACATCCCTCCTGCCAACGAGAATAAAGAAGAAAGCTGACGTATTGAATCTCCCATTTTTCATTGCAAGAAAATATTTCCGTTCCAAACGGAAACGGAATTTCATCAATGTGATATCCATCATTTCGATGTTGATTGTTGCGGTGTGTACGGCAGCGCTCATTATTGTCTTATCGGTTTTTAACGGGCTTGAAGGTCTGCTGCGAAGCTTGTACAATGCCTTTGATCCACAGATCAAAATCGAAGTGGTGGAAGGCAAATCCTTTATCTATTCTGAATCCCTGGCACAACAAATACTATCAGTTGATGGCGTCGATATTGTCACGGAAGTCATTGAGGACTATGCTTACGTGAAATACCGTAACGCGGATATCGTTGTAACTATCAAAGGAGTGAGCGAGAACTTTCTGGCCCAGAATAGAATTGATTCGGCTATTGTTGCCGGCGATCTTAAATTAAAAGACGGCAATGTTAACTATGCCATCATTGGTCGTGGTATTCAGTTCGCCCTTTCCATCATGCCGGGGTCAGACCTTTACCCTTTGCAGGTATTTTACATTAAAGATGCCAATACCTCCACGCTCGATCCCAGTAAACTATACAGTCGCAAAAGCATTCTTCCTGGAAGCGTTTTTGCGATCGAAAAAAACTACGACGAGAATTATATCTTTGTTCCGCTCGAATTTGCCAGGGACTTACTTGACTATGGTGATCGCCGGACTTCCCTCGAAATAAAAGTTGCTGATGGTTACTCGATAGAGGAGGTGAAAAATCAACTTATTTCTTCACTGGGGCCGACATTTAAAATCCAGGACAATGAAGAACAGCATCAGGACCTCTACAAGCTTCTGAACCTGGAGAAGCTCTTTGTATTCATTGCCTTTTCATTTATTCTGGCGGTTGGGTCGATCAACATCTTTTTCTCGCTTTCGATGTTAGCGATTGACAAGAAAAAAGACATCTCTGTTTTATACGCTATGGGGGCCAACAATACCCTTGTCCGTCGCATTTTTCTTTCAGAGGGAGCCATTATCAGCCTGGGAGGGTCCATGGCTGGTTTGGTCATTGGCGCATTAATTTGTTGGCTGCAGCAGCAATTTGGATTGGTATCCATGGGTATGGAGACGGCTGTGCTGGAAAATTATCCCGTTGTCATGAAATGGAAGGATTTTGCATACATTGCCTTGAGCATCATACTCATCACGCTGGCAATATCCTACCGGCCTGCCGTCATTGCAACGCGCTTCCAAAGTGCCCAACACCTGTAAGAACCGGCGCCAAAAAACGCGCGTTTATCACCAAATGTTTCCCATTACCTGATTTTTGAATCATTCTCTGAGAAATAATTGCTGTTTTTATTAATTTGGTCTCTTTGCTCAGTGATTAAGCATGAAAATTTCTGCCGCCCAGCCTTTTCAAATTATCTA
>CAYGOW010000016.1:10102-13226 GCA_964351425.1 uncultured Roseivirgaceae bacterium | reverse complement strand
TGCTTTCAGCTGGACTCGGTGGTCAAGCACTTCAATAAGCGAAGCATGAAAGCCGAGGACTTCTTTCTTAAAGTCTATGATCCGGACAAAGGAAACAAATCACTCCAGCTGGAAATCAACCATTATATGGAACGACGCAGGGCATCCATCCTCGAGTTGTTGTCCGGAAAGCGGGTATTTGAAATGGGGAATGACGGAGAGCCTGCCTGGAAAGAAATAGAGGTTTTAGAGGAAAAGGCCACGGTACTTTTTCATTTTCGGCGTAACGCGGATAATACACATTACTTTCCTACGATCAAGCATGCAGGTGAAAAACTGGATTTTCAATATAAGTCTGCGTACCTGGTTTGTATGGATCCTGCGTGGATGGTCCTTGGTGGTAAACTTTATTCGTTTGAAAAAAACGTTGACGGAAAGAAAATACAACCCTTCCTCAATAAAAAATTTATTATCATTCCTAAAAATGTCGAGGAAACCTATTACAAGAAATTTGTCGCACCGCTGATTGCCAGTTTTGACGTGTATGCCAAAGGGTTCGACATAAATACGGAGCACTATTCCCCTATTCCTACATTAGCTTTTTCAGAACTTTCAACTACCCAATCCATGGCCCTGTACGGAAGCAACGGCAATGGCCAGTCGGATACGCAGGAAAATGGTAAACTTTTATTCGAATTAGGATTTCAATATGGCCCCTTCAAGTTCAAGGCAGATTCTGTAGGGGCTGTAAGTGTTACGGTTGAAAAGAATGGTGATGACTACGTATTTCATCGGGTCAAGCGTCAACAGAAAGATGAAAAAGTTATCCTGGATTTTCTGAAATCATCGGGGATTGAGTTCAAGCATTCCAAAGCCGTTATTGAAAAGACGCGTGCCTTTGCCTGGATGGATGAGTATCGCGAAGCGTTGAAAGAACGTGATTTCATTCTTAGCCAAAAAGATAGCGGGGAGAAAAAATACTTCATTGGCCGCTATAAAATTGATATTGAGGTACGGGAGAATATCGATTGGTTTGATATTCATGCAGTGATAAAATTCGGTGAATATGAAATTCCGTTTCAGACTATTCGAAAATATATCCTCCGTAAGAAGATGGAATTTACCCTTCCCAATGGGGAAATTGCCGTCATTCCGGATTCCTGGGTACAGGAATACGCAGAATTATTCGCATTCAGTGAGGAGGGTGATGAAGGCGGCAATCAGCTTAAAAAGCACCACCTCGCCCTCGTTCAGGACCTGAATGCAGGCAATCTGGCCAAGGTCACCATGAGCAGAAAGCTGGAAGCGCTGCGTGATTTTGACGGAATTGAAGACATTGAGATGCCGGAGCAATTTAAAGGATCGCTTCGCCCCTATCAGAAAGCAGGCTATAACTGGCTTACATTTCTTAATGAGTATCGTTTTGGCGGATGCCTTGCCGACGATATGGGCCTTGGAAAAACCGTCCAAACGCTGGCTTTCCTGCAGCACCTGAAAGAATCCGGACAACAAGGTCCTTCTTTGCTCGTGATGCCGACGTCCCTGGTATATAACTGGGAAAAAGAAGCCCGAAAGTTTACGCCAAAACAGAAGGTTTTTACCTACACTGGGACCAACCGTGAAAAAAATCCGGAGAAATTCTCCAAGTATGATCTGATCATTACCTCCTACGGTATCGTTCGCCTGGATGTGGAAATGCTGAAGGAGTTTTACTTCAATTACATTATCCTGGATGAGTCCCAGGCTATCAAAAATCCGACCTCAAATATTGCCAAAGCGGTGAATAAACTAACTTCCCGTGGACGACTTATCCTTACCGGTACGCCTTTGGAAAACAGCACGATGGATTTGTGGAGCCAAATGAATTTTATCAATCGTGGCTTGCTGGGCCAACAGAGTTACTTTAAAAATGAGTTTCTGAACCCTATTGAGAAAAAGGGAGATGAAGAAAAAATAAAGAAACTCAACAGCATGATCAAACCGTTCATTCTTCGCAGGCACAAATCACAGGTTGCCACGGAATTACCGGAGAAAGTTGAAAATGTACAGGTTTGTGAGCTTTCATCCGATCAGAAGAAAGAGTATGAACAGGTGAAGTCCTATTACAGGGAGAAAATCCTGGAGAATATTGAATCCAAAGGTCTCAATAAATCACAGTTACTTCTGCTGCAGGGACTGACCAAATTGCGACAAATTGCCAATCACCCCAAGATGGTCAATCCGGATTATGAAGGAGACTCAGGTAAAATGGAAGATGTTATCTTTATGCTGGATAACGCCATTCGGGATGATCACAAAATACTTGTTTTCAGTCAGTTCGTCAAGCACCTGAGCATTCTGGCAAGCCATCTGAAAAGTGAGAAAATTGATTTCGCCTACCTGGATGGATCCACTAAAAACCGTCAGGAACAAGTAGAGCGATTCCAGGAAGACAGCAACTTACGGGTATTTCTTATTTCCCTGAAAGCCGGTGGCCTGGGTCTCAATTTAACAAAAGCCGACTATGTGTTTATCCTGGATCCGTGGTGGAACCCGGCGATAGAAGCCCAGGCGGTTGACCGGGCGCACCGTATCGGACAGGAAAATAAAGTATTTACCTACAAGTTCATTACAAAAGACACGGTAGAGGAGAAGATACTTGCGCTTCAGCAAAAGAAAAGAAAACTCGCGGCTGACCTGATTACAACAGAAGAAAGCTTCGTAAAGTCTTTGAGTACCGACGATATTCAGTCGCTTTTAACCTAATCAGTCCGTTTATATTTCCATCGCTTATGGCTCCAAAGGTAGCCTGGCGGGTCGCGACGAATAATTGATTCCAGGCCTTCAATGTACTTTTCAAGAATTCCCGGATTACTCTTATCATAGGGCGGGGACAACAAGTGTTTAATACGGACTTTGTAATGCCCTCGCTTTATTCTTTCCACATCATGTATGTACACGGGAGCATTCAATACCTGGGCCAGTATCTCCGGACCCAGAACGAACGGTGTGTCCTGATGAAGAAAATTGGCCCAGTGTTTTTGACCTTTCTTTGCCGGACGCTGGTCGGCCAACAACACCAGGGCCTTGAATTCATTACGAGTACCTACGGTATGTTTAACTATCGATCCTTTCTCGATCATAATTGCACCAAAATGGGTTCTGG